>JANMAW010000395.1:0-1706 GCA_031360005.1 Rhizobacter sp. | reverse complement strand
GCCGAACTTGCTGATCGAACTGAACTGGACGCGCGCGCGGTCCTGCCGCAGCGCGTCGCGCAGGCGGGTTTCCACTTCGCGGCGGTTCTTCGACTCTTCCATGTCGATGAAGTCGACGACGATCAGGCCGCCCAGGTCGCGTAGCCGCATCTGGCGCGCGATCTCGTCGGCGGCCTCGAGGTTGGTGCGCGTCGCGGTCTCCTCGATGTCGCTGCCGCGCGTCGAGCGGGCAGAGTTCACGTCCACGGAGACCAGCGCTTCGGTGTGGTCGATCACGATCGCGCCGCCCGATGGCAGGTTCACGGTGCGCGAGAACGCGGTCTCGATCTGGTGCTCGATCTGGAACCGGCTGAACAGCGGCGCGTCGTCGCGGTAGCGCTTGACCTTGTGGGCGGTATCCGGCATCACGTGAGCCATGAACTGCTGGGCCTGGTCGTAGATGTCGTCGGTGTCGATCAGGATCTCGCCGACGTCGGCGGTGAAATAGTCGCGGATCGCGCGGATCACCAACGACGATTCCTGGTAGATCAGGAACGCGCCCTTGCCGGCCTTGGACGCGCCGTCGATCGCGGTCCACAACTTCAGCATGTAGTTCA
Source organism: Rhizobacter sp. (assembly GCA_031360005.1). Classification (GTDB taxonomy): domain Bacteria; phylum Pseudomonadota; class Gammaproteobacteria; order Burkholderiales; family Burkholderiaceae_C; genus LMDS01. Next base: position 1,110 of record JANMAW010000395.1, on the reverse strand, counting down.
GATCCCACTGCAGTTCGGGCGCGGTGCGGCCGATGCCGGCGGTGCGCGCGATCAGGCTCATGCCCTTCGGGTAGTCGAGCTGGTCGAGGTTTTCCTTCAGCTCTTCGCGGTCTTCACCTTCGATGCGCCGGCTCACCCCGCCACCGCGCGGGTTGTTCGGCATCAGCACCAGGTAGCGGCCGGCCAGGCTAACGAAGGTGGTCAGCGCCGCGCCCTTGTTGCCGCGCTCTTCCTTCTCGACCTGCACGAGCAGTTCGGTGCCGTTCGAGATCACATCCTGGATGCGCGCGTCGCGCACGTTGGCGCCTTCGCGGAAGTAGGTCTTCGAGATCTCCTTGAACGGCAGGAAGCCGTGGCGGTCTTCGCCGTAGTCGATGAAACAGGCCTCGAGCGAGGGCTCGACGCGCGTGACGACCGCCTTGTAGATGTTGCCCTTGCGTTGCTCGCGGCCTTCGATTTCGGTCTCGAAGTCCATCAGCTTCTGGCCATCGACGATCGCCAGGCGGCGCTCCTCGGGCTGCGTCGCGTTGATCAGCATGCGTTTCATGGTTGCACTCCTTCGCACGGCTCGCTGTCACAGACAGCAGGGGCCGCACATCACTCACAGTCGCGGCCGGTCAAGCCGGGCGTGCGACGAATCGATGCACGAGAAACGCGAAAGAACCGGAAGGATGTCGCCCTGGACTGCCGCGCCCGATGCCGGTCAGAAGACCGGCCGGACAGGCAGCGTTGGCGCGTGCGTGGCAGTGGGTTGGGCGGGGCACCGCGGGCCACGCTGCCGCGAGGGCAGGGGGCGAGTGGCGCAGGCGTCGGCTGGCAGTCGCCGGGCCGCGACGGGCATGCCGGCTGCGACACAGGCTTCTGGCCTCGGCAGCAAGCGCGCGGGGCGCAGTGGATCGGGGGCTGAGGTCGACATCCGCTTTGGTGGTCACTGGACGCAGACAGGAGCGCGGGCTGAGCTGCACGTTGGGAGGCTCCGATTCAGCCTCTCGTTCAGCATGGCCTGTCTTCTGTCAGGAAACCTTTTGAATGGGTTCGTTCTTTGTTTGATCTTCCGTATCGAGCCCTGCGCCGCGCCGTCACTTGGGGCCGGCGCCCGCGTCGGGCCTC
>JANMAW010000479.1:0-4348 GCA_031360005.1 Rhizobacter sp. | reverse complement strand
ACCAAGGAAGACCAGCGCCTGCTGACGGTGGCCGGTGCGCTCGAGGCCGAACGCATCATGGGCGTCGAGACCGGCGGCTGCCCGCACACCGCGATCCGCGAAGACGCGTCGATCAACCTCGAGGCGATCGACCGCATGCTGGAGAAGTTTCCGAACGCCGACATCGTCTTCATCGAAAGCGGCGGCGACAACCTCGCGGCAACTTTCAGCCCCGAACTCAGCGACCTGACGATCTACGTGATCGACGTCGCGGCCGGCGAGAAGATCCCGCGCAAGGGCGGGCCCGGCATCACGAAGAGCGACCTGTTCGTCATCAACAAGACCGACCTCGCACCCTACGTCGGCGCGAACCTCGACGTGATGGCGGCCGACACGACGCGCATGCGCACCACCGCGCAGGGTGTGCGCCCGTTCGTGATGAGCAACCTGAAGACGAACGCCGGCCTCGCCGAGGTGGTGAGGTTCATCGAGGCTAAGGGGATGCTCAACGCCTGAGCGATCGCCGCCGGCCGCTGGGCGCGGCCTGGCATCAGCGCAACGCGATGGCGCCTTGCAGTGCCCTGACGGCCCCCGCGCCAATCGATGCACCGAAGCGCTTCGCGAGCCGCTCGGCGACGTTTTCCCGCGGCGTGTAGTCGATCACCTCCTCGGCCTTGATGACCTCGCGGGCGACGAAGTCGAGGTTGCCCAGGTGGTCGATCAGGCCCATGTTCAGGGCCTGCTCACCGTTCCAGAACAGGCCGCTGAACGTCTCGGGCGTCTCCTTCAGCCGCTTGCCACGGCCTTGTTTGACGACCGTGATGAATTGCTGGTGAATCTGGTCGAGCATAGCCTGGATGTACGCGCGCTGCTTCGGCGGCAACGGCGAGAACGGGTCGCCCAGCCCCTTGTTTTCGCCGGCCGCCAGCAAGCGCCGTTCGACGCCGATTTTTTCCATCAGACCGGTCACGCCGAAGCTGTCCATCAGCACGCCGATCGAGCCGACGATCGAGGCCTTGTCGGCGTAGATCTCGTCGGCCGCGACCGCGATGTAGTAAGCGCCCGATGCGCAGGTCTCTTCGACCACCGCGTAGACCTTCTTGTTGTGCAGTTTCTTCAGGCGGCGGATCTCGTCATTGATGATGCCGGCTTGCACCGGGCTGCCGCCGGGCGAGTTGATGCGCAGCACGACCGCGCGCGCGCTGCGGTCTTCGAAAGCACTCTTGATGCCGGGGATCAGGTTTTCAGCGCTCGCTTCGCCGTTCGCGGAGATTTCGCCGCGTACCTCGATCAGCGCGGTGTGCGGCCCGGTGGGCGCGGCGCCGTGGCTGCGCGCGGCGAAGATCGCATAGCCCACCCCGAGCACCAACAGCAGCCACGAAAGCCGGAAGAACACGCGCCAGCGACGCTCGCTGCGGCGCTCGCGCAGCATGTCGCGCGCGAACTGCTCGGCCACGCCGTCCCACGATGAGCGCGCGCTTGCCGAGGCAGGCGCGGCCGGCATGCTCGCGGGTGCGCGGCTCGCGCCGGGTTCGAGAGGAGGCAGGTTGTCTTCAGGGTTGCTCATGGGGGACTCAGGATCTCGCGCCGATCCGCTCTGGCGTCGGCGGGTTGGGTGTCGCGGGAAGGATACCAATAGACCTGGCCGTCGCGCTCGAAGGCCTCGATCACCGTCAGCCGGCCGCGCCCGCACGGCCCGCCGGCACAGCGCCCTGTCAAGGGCTCGTACACCGCGCCGTGGATCGAGCACATGATGAATTCCTTGCCGCTGTCGAGGAACTCGCCGACCTGCCAATCCATTTCGGTGGGTACATGCCGGCAACGGTTCAGATAAGCCACGACCTGGCCGTTGAAGCGCAGCACGAAGGCGCGCGCCGGCTCGCGGAAGTGCCGCACGTCGAAGACGAACGCGTTGCCCTTCTCGGCCAGCGCGTCCGAGCCACACAGCGGCAGCGGGGCTGGCCTTGCGGCAGCACCGGTTGGCGCCTTCAGCGCGTCATCCATGGCGGACCAGCCAGTCATGAAGGTCGGCCGTCGAATGCGCGACATGGCGTGTGTCGAAGGCCTCGAACGAATCGTGATCATGCGCACCGTAGCTCACGCCGATGCTCGCGGTGCCGGCGTTCGCGGCGAGCTGCAGGTCGTGCGTCGTGTCGCCGATCATCAGCGTGCGCGCGGGACCGACGCGCAATGTGTCCATCAGCTCGACGAGCATGCGCGGGTCGGGCTTCGACGCGGTCTCGTCAGCGGTGCGCGTCGCATCGAACAAACCACGCAGCGCCGAGGTGTTCAACGCGTCGTCCAGGCCGCGGCGAGATTTGCCGGTGGCCACGCCGAGCAGATGCCCGCGCGCTTTCAGATCCTGCAGCATCGCCAGCGTGCCATCGAAGAACACGATCTCGTGCTCGCGCGCGAAATAGTGGTGACGGTAGCGATCGCCCAGTTCGCGATAGCGCTCGCGCGGCAGTTCGGGCGCGGCGTGCTGCAGCGCCTCGGCGAGGCCCATGCCGATCACGTAGCTTGCTTGGCGCTCGCTCGGCACGGTAACGCCGAGATCGGCGCATGCGGCCTGGATGCAGCGCGCGATCAGCGCGGTGGAATCGAACAGCGTGCCGTCCCAATCGAAGACGATCAGGTCGAACTGGCGAGGGTCGGTCATGGGGGGGCGGGCTCGGCCGCCAGCGCGTGGATCAATGCTTCGCATTCTGCCGGCAATGAGGCTTCGAGCTCGATCACCGCGCCGGTGCCGGGGTGCGTAAACCGCAGTTTCCGTGCGTGCAGGAACATGCGGTCGAACCTGACACCTGCGACAGCCTCGCCGCGCGCCATCGACTTGTTGACGGCGAAATCGCCGTACTTCTCATCGCCGACGATGGCGAAGCCTTCGTGCGTCAGATGCACGCGGATCTGGTGCGTGCGGCCGGTCTTGATGGTCACGTCGAGCAACGTGTAGCCACTGAAGCTCTGCGCGATCTTCACCAGCGTGATCGAGCGGCGGCCTTCGTCGTGGTCTGCGGCGACCGCATGCACGCGGCGCTCGCCTTCGCTGGTGAGGAACTTGTGCAACGCCACGTCGATGACCTTGCGCGACGCCGGCCAGCTGCCGATCACGAGGGCCGCGTAGGTCTTGCCGATGACCTTTTCACCCTGGCGCTGGCGCAACTGGTCCTGCAGCGCGACCAGCGCGGCGCGCTTCTTGGCGATCAGCAACAGACCCGAGGTCTCCTTGTCGAGCCGGTGCACCAGCTCCAGGAATCTGGCGTCCGGCCGCGCCGGGCGCCGTTGCTCGATCACCCCCGAACTCACGCCGCTGCCGCCATGCACCGCGACGCCCGCAGGCTTGTCGATCGCGATCAGAAAATCATCTTCGTAGACCAGCGGGAACTCGCGCGCCGGCGCGGCCGGGGTGTCGCTACGCTCCGCCACGCGGACCGGCGGGATGCGCACCTCATCGCCCAGCGCCAACCGGGTATCGGCATCGGCGCGGCCCTTGTTGACCCGCACCTCGCCCGAGCGGATCACGCGGTACAGATGGGTCTTGGGCACGCCCTTGAGCAGCTTGACGAGGAAGTTGTCGAGCCGCTGGCCTTCCGAGGCTTCGTCGACGAGCACGCGCCGCACCACCGGCGGTGGGGGTGCCGGCGGTGGGGCCTTGGGCTCGGCCGCTGGATTGCCCCCTATAATGCGTCGCACCACGTTGTCGCTGTAAGTGTTTGATTTTTCAGAGTTTAGCCTCGCGATCATCAAACCCGATGCAACAAGTGGCGGCCAGCCTCAGTCTGGCCACAAGGTGATGCAACGCATCGAGACCCGACGCGGGCGCCGGCCCCAAGTGACGGCGCGGCGGATGGGTGGATGCGGAAGATCGAACAAAGAACGAACCCATTCAAAAGGTTTCCTGACAGAAGACCGGCCATGCTGAACGAGGGGCTCGATCCGAGCCTCACAACGTGCAGCGAACCGCGCGCTCCTGTCTGCGTCCAGTGACCCCCAAGCGGATGTCGACCCCAACCCCCGATTCACTGCGCCCCGCGCGCTTCGCTAGCCCGTGGCCAAGAGCCCGTGGCGCAGCAAGCACGTCCGGTGCGGCCCGGCGGTTGCCAGTCGGTACCCTCGCCACGCCCCCTGCCCTTGCGGCATCGCGGCCCCTGGCACCCCGCTTGAGCTCTCTGCCACGCACGCGCCAACGCTGCTTGCCCGGCCGGTCTGCTGACCGCAGCCGGGCTTAGCAGTCCAGGGCGACACCCTTCCGGTTCATTCGCGTTTCTCGTGCATCGAATCGTCGCCGACCGGCATTGACCGGCGGTGACTGTGGGTGATGCGCGGCCCTGATAGGCCGTGCGAAGGAGTGCACACATGAAACGCATGC
>JANMAW010000356.1:0-4072 GCA_031360005.1 Rhizobacter sp. | reverse complement strand
TCTTCGGGCGTGAACCGGCCGGGGAAGAACAGGTAGCCGTCGCGCTCGAACTGCGCGAGTTGGTCGGGCGTGAGGTTCATGGAGGCTCCTGGCAGTTGGGATGCTGCATTTTCCCCTCGACTCCGCCCGGGCGCCAGCCCGACTCGCCCGCGTCAGGCCGGGATGCGCAGCCACTGGCCCGGATAGATCTTGTCCGGGTGGCTCAGCATCGGCTTGTTCCCTCGAAGATCTTCGGGTAGTCGCCGGCGTTGCCGTTCTGCGACTTGGACTATCCTCAAACGGGCTGGTGATGGCGGCGGAAGTCACCTTCGCGGACGGAAATCATCGCGAGCGCGAGGCAGCGGCGCGACTGCTCGCGGACACTCCGCGCAGAACGGAAGTGACGGTCGGAGCTGACAAGGCCTACGACACCGTGGGATTCGTCGAGTCGATGAGCGAGCAAGGTATCAAGCCGCACGTAGCCCAGAACACGACCAAGCGGCGAAGTGCGATCGACGGTCGGACCACTCGACACGGCGGCTATGGTGCAAGCCAAATTCTCCGCAAGCTCGTCGAACACCCCTTCGGCTGGCTCAAGAGTGCGGCCGGCCTGTGGCAAGTGAAATCCCGCGGCCGCGATCGAGTCGATCTGACCTTCACCTTCGGAATGGCTGTGTACAACCTGGTGCGATTGCGAAATCTGTTGTGGGTGCCCGCTTGAAGTGGATGAGGCGGGCAACTGCGCCCAAGCGCTCCAGCAGACCGCCGCTCGCAGCTATGACGGGTCCTGCTCGACCTTCAGATGCCGGGCTTGAAGGACTGGTTGCGCTTGCGGCGTTGCGCGAGGCGATTCCCGCCGACACTCGGCTCGCCTTGCGCGATTCGCAGAGCGTGTTGGCCAGAGCGAAGCGCTGCTGAAAATTCCGCTCGCGCTGATCGTCGCGCACATCAGCGTCGCACCGAGTTCATCTACGCACTCACGTTCACGTCGTCGAGTGAAATCAAGACGCTGTCGGTCGGCGTGGTCAACGAGCTGGTCGAGGGCGATGTCTACCACTGGGGTTCGCTGATGGCCGGCGCGCTGTTCGGCTCGCTGCCGGTCGCGTTCATCTACTCGTTCTTCGTCGAGTACTACGTGTCGGGGATGACGGGATCGGTCAAGGAGTGAGGTTGGGCCCGTGCCGCGGGTCGACGGCGACGCGCATTTCGCTTTCGACCCGGAGGGCGACCCGCACGGGCGGAAGCTCGTGCCGCGGCAGGTGACAGCCGAACCGACCCCATTGCAGTGCCGAGTAGCGAACAGGTCAGCGCAGCGTCCCGAGATATGCCGCCATGTCGCGAGCGTCCCGCTCGTTCACCTTCATGTCGGGCATCGCGGTCAGCGGGTCGATGCTTTGCGGGTTGCGGATCCAGCGCACCAGTCGCTCGGTCGTGTTCGGCACATTCCCGGCGATCAGGCCCCGGCTCGCAATGCCGGCCAGAGGCGGGCCCACGTGCACATCAGATCCTGTGACTCCGGGCACGCGATGACAGGCGTTGCAGGCGTACTGGGTCAGCGCAATGCGGCCGCGCTCCGGGTCGGCTGCCGCAGACGCGACCGGCTCGGTCGCGCCGCATTGTTGGTCCTGCCGTCCACCGGCGAGGCCGCGGAACTGCGCCGCCGTGAGTTTCGGCAGGCGCTGCATGAACCCGACCAGTGCCCAAAGGTCGTTGTCGGCAAGGCGGTACTGCCAAGCGGGCATGCCGCTCATCTTGATGCCGTTGCGCGTGATCCAGTACAGCTCCTGCGGCTGCCAGCGCGCGCTTGCGTCGACCAGCGGCCCAGGTAGCGGCTGCATGCTGCGGCCGATCTCGGCCTGCGCCACGCCGGGCCCGCCATGGCACTGTGCGCACTTGTCGAGGTAGCACGCTGCACCGCGCGAGACCAGCGCGGCGTCATCCAGCCCAGGCACCTCGATCCCCGACGCGCGCAGCTTGACCGACTGGTGCATGACCTTCTCCAGCAGCGAATACACGGGCTGGGTGTGCTGCACGTTCGCCGAGATGTCGTACCAGCCGCTCCAGACGAAGCCCGCCGCGCCGAGCGCACCGGCTCCGGACAACACGCACAGCGTGACCAGCACCGAGCGCATCAGCCGCGCCGCCCGCAGCGCACGTCGAAGACGTGTCCGACACGATGGCGCGGGTCCGGCCGACGGGCAACGCCGGCTGCTGCCGATACAGTATCTCGTTGCCTCTGCATCCCACGCATCATGATGGCCCCCTTCCACGCGCGCCCCATGCTACGCAACTTGCAGCCGATCGCTGCAGTGCCGTGCGAATGACCGGGCGCTCCGGTAGGTGCAGCGTGGCGGCGGCGACGGGCTCGATGCTGATCTTTGTGTACGGGTGCGGGCCCGCGTCTGACGTCGCCGTGCCGCTCGGGGATGCGGCGCGCGGCCAGCAGTTGCTCGCCCGTTACCATTGCGGCACCTGCCACACGATACCCGGCGTTGCGGCGTCGCGCGGGCAGCTCGCAGCCTCGCTGGCCCAGTTCGGGCGGCGCAGCTACATCGCAGGTCGCGTCGCGAACGAGCCGGCCATGCTCGTGCGCTGGATCGTCAGTCCGGCGTCGATCGTGCCCGACACGGCGATGCCCGACATGGGCGTTTCGGAGCCCGACGCGCGCGATATCGCAGCCTATCTCGGGCAGCTCAGATGAGCGCCGCGCAGCAGATCGAATCGGTGCTTCGGCCCGCCGGACCGGTTGCGCAGGTGATTGCCGAGATGGCATGGGTTGTGATCATCGGCGGCGCGCTGGTGTTCGCCGTCGTGATGGCGGTACTGGTGTGGGCGCTGGCGCGCCGCCGCGAAATCCCCGCCGGTGAGGAACGCGCTCGAACGACGTGGCTGTGGGTCGTCGGCGGCGGCTTCGTGTTCCCGGTGGTCGTGCTGTCGGCGCTGCTGGTCTATGCCACTTTGCGAACGGCCTGGCTCACGCCGGCACGCCAACCCCAGGAACTGGTGATCACCGTCAGCGCCCGGCTGTGGTGGTGGGAGGTGCGATACCACGAGTCGGCCCGTGGCATCGACGTGGTGCTGGCCAACGAGATCCATCTTCCGGTCGGCCGCGCTATCACGCTCGGGCTGGTCAGCGACGACGTCATTCACAGTTTCTGGGTCCCGGCGCTGGCCGGCAAGGTCGACATGGTGCCGGGCAGGGTGCACCAGCTGCGGCTGGAGGCCGACCGGCCGGGCGTGTTCCGCGGCCAGTGTGCCGAGTTCTGCGGCGAGCAGCATGCGCGCATGGCGTTGCACGTGGTGGCGCAAGGGCCCGAAGATTTCGAGCGCTGGCTAATGCTCCAAACGAGGCCCGCCGAGGCGCCGCGCGACCACCAGGCGCAGCTCGGGCTGCAGGTTTTCACGCAGCAGCGCTGCATCGTGTGCCACACGGTGCGCGGGCTGGGCACGGCGTTGGTGCCCGGGCCCGACCTGACCCACATCGGCAGCCGATTGCATTTGGGCGCCGGCACGCTGCCGATGGGACGCGAGGCGTTGAAGGAATGGGTCGGCCACACGCAGCGCGTCAAACCCGGCGTGCGCATGCCGTCGTACGAGCGGCTCGACGAAGCGTCGATGCAGGGGCTGGTGGTGTTCCTGGAGAAGTTGCGATGACGTCGCCCGTCATCGTCGACAACGCAGCGCATGGCGACACCGCCCGCGATGCCGCGCTGCCGAACGAACTGCCGCGGCCCGCGAACGAACTCGCCGAACTCGAACGCGCGTGGGCACCGCCCAAGGGCTGGCGGCTCCTTTCGGCCGTCAACAACACGCACGTCGGGCTGTACTACATCGGCGTCTCGCTGTTGTTCTTCCTGCTGGCCGGCGTGCTGGGGCTGCTGATCCGCGCCCAGCTGGCCGTTCCCGGCAACACGCTGCTGAGCCCGCATCTGTACAACCAGGTCTTCACGATGCACGGCACCGTGATGATGTTCCTGTTCGCGGTGCCGGTGGTCGAAGCGATCGCGGTCTACTTGTTGCCCGGCATGCTGGGCGCGCGCGACCTTCCTTTCCCGCGCCTCAGCGCCTACGCGTTCTGGGCCTACGCGGTCGG
>JANMAW010000352.1:0-3988 GCA_031360005.1 Rhizobacter sp. | reverse complement strand
GTCGATACCGGCGGCTCGAACGTGCAGTTCGCGATCAACCCGAAAGACGGCCGCATGGTCGTGATCGAGATGAACCCGCGCGTGTCGCGATCGTCGGCGCTGGCGTCGAAGGCGACCGGTTTTCCGATCGCCAAGGTCGCGGCGAAGCTGGCGGTCGGCTACACCCTCGACGAACTGCGCAACGACATCACCGGCGGCGCCACGCCGGCCTCGTTCGAGCCGAGCATCGACTACGTCGTGACGAAGATCCCGCGCTTCGCGTTCGAGAAGTTTCCGGCCGCCGACTCGCGCCTGACGACGCAGATGAAGTCGGTCGGCGAGGTGATGGCGATCGGGCGCACCTTTCAAGAGAGCTTTCAGAAGGCACTGCGCGGCTTGGAAACCGGCATCGACGGGCTGAGCGAGCGCAGCACCGATCGCGAAGAGATCGTTCAGGAGATCGGCGAGGCCGGGCCGGAGCGCATCCTGTTCGTCGGCGACGCCTTTCGCATCGGCATGAGCCTGCACGAGATTTTCGAGGAGACCGCGATCGACCCGTGGTTCCTGGCGCAAATCGAGCAGCTCGTCGCGCATGAGCGCGCGTTGGACGGCCGCAGGCTTTCCGACCTGTCGAAGGACGAACTGCGCTTCTTGAAGCAGAAGGGATTTTCCGACCGGCGCCTCGCCAAGCTGCTGGGCACGAATCAGCACGAGCTGCGCAAGACGCGGCATGCGATGGGCATACGTCCGGTCTACAAGCGCGTGGACACGTGCGCCGCCGAGTTCGCGACCCAGACCGCGTACATGTACTCGACCTACGACGAAGAATGCGAGGCCGAGCCGACCGACCGCAAGAAGATCATGGTTCTCGGCGGCGGCCCGAACCGCATCGGCCAGGGCATCGAGTTCGACTACTGCTGCGTGCATGCGGCGTTGGCACTGCGCGAAGACGGCTACGAGACCATCATGGTCAACTGCAACCCTGAGACCGTCTCGACCGACTACGACACCTCCGACCGGCTGTACTTCGAGCCGGTGACGCTTGAAGACGTGCTCGAGATCGTCGACAAGGAAAGGCCCGTGGGCGTGATCGTGCAGTACGGCGGGCAGACGCCGCTGAAGCTTGCGCTCGACCTGGAGCGCGCCGGCGTGCCGATCGTCGGCACCTCGCCCGACAGCATCGACATGGCCGAGGACCGCGAGCGCTTCCAGAAGCTGCTGCACGAGCTCGGCTTGAAGCAGCCTCCGAACCGCACCGCGCGCACCGAAGAGCAGGCGCTGCAGCTCGCGCAAGAGATCGGCTACCCGTTGGTGGTGCGGCCGAGCTACGTGCTCGGCGGCCGCGCGATGGAGATCGTGCATGGCGACAAGGACCTCGAGCGCTACATGCGCGAGGCGGTGCGCGTCAGCGAAAAGTCGCCGGTGCTGTTGGACCGCTTTCTCGACGATGCGATCGAGGTCGATGTCGACTGCATCAGCGATGGCACCGATGTGATGATCGGCGGCATCCTGGAGCACGTCGAGCAGGCCGGCATCCACTCCGGCGATTCGGCGTGCTCGCTGCCGCCGTATTCGCTGCCGAAGGCGCTGCAGGACGAGATGCGACGCCAGACCGTGCTGATGGCGAAGGCGCTCAAGGTGATCGGGCTGATGAACGTGCAGTTCGCGATCCAGGGTGAGGGCGACAACGCGGTTGTCTACGTTCTCGAAGTGAACCCGCGCGCGTCGCGCACGGTGCCGTTCGTCTCGAAGGCGACCGGCCAGCCGCTGGCGAAGATCGCGGCGCGTTGCATGGTGGGCCAGAAGCTCGGCCGTCAGACAAACGGCAACGGCCGGCAGCCGGGCGAGGTCATCCCGCCGTACTTCTCGGTCAAGGAAGCCGTTTTCCCGTTCAACAAGTTCCCCGGGGTCGACCCGATCCTCGGCCCCGAGATGCGCTCGACCGGCGAGGTGATGGGGGCAGGGCGCACATTTGGCGAGGCGATGCTGAAGAGCCAGCTTGGTGCCGGATCGCGGCTGCCGACCTCGGGCACCGTCTGCATCACCGTGAAGAACGGCGACAAGGCGCGCGCGGTCGTTGTCGCGCGTGACCTGCATGCACTGGGCTTCCAGATTGTCGCGACCAAGGGCACGGCGGCGGCGATCGCCGAGGGCGGCGTGCCAGTCAAGGCGGTCAACAAGGTCAAGGACGGGCGGCCGCACATCGTCGACATGGTGAAGGCCGGCGAAATTCAACTCGTCTTCACGACGGTCGACGAGACCCGCACCGCGATCGCCGATTCGCGCCACATACGCCAGGCGGCACTGGCCCAACGCATCACCTACTACACCAGCATGGCGGGGTGCGAAGCCGCGGTTGAAGGCATGAAGCACCAGGACGATCTGGTGGTGGTGTCTCTGCAGGAACTGCACCGGGAACTGCACTAAACTCGCGCCTGTCAAGTCCCGCCGCCGGCCGTCCCGGCGGCGGTTTGGTTTCAGCGTCATGTCGCCGCGCGACATGAATCGCGATCGAAACGCGCCGCGGGCGCGTTTTTGCTGCAAGGTTTGTCTTCATCATGGCCACGATCCCCCTCACCGTTCGCGGTGCCGAAAAGCTCAAGGAAGAACTGGCGCGCCTGAAGAACGTCGAGCGCCACGCGGTGATCATGGCGATCTCCGAAGCTCGTGCGCAAGGTGACCTGTCGGAGAACGCCGAGTACGAAGCGGCCAAGGACAAGCAGGGCTTCATCGAGGGCCGCATCCTCGAGATCGAAAGCAAGCTTGCGGCCGCGCAGATCATCGACCCGGCCACGCTGAACGCCGAAGGCCGTGTGGTCTTCGCCTCGACCGTCGATCTCGAAGACGAGGACAGCGGCGCGAAAGTCACCTACCAGATCGTCGGCGACGACGAGGCCGATTTGAAGCAGGGCCTGGTCTCGATCAGCTCGCCGATTGCGCGCGCGTTGATCGGCAAGGAAGCCGGTGACGTCGCCGAAGTGCAGGCGCCTGCGGGCCTGCGGCACTTCGAAATCATCGCGGTCCGGTATGGGTGAGCGCGGACGAAGAACAGTGCTTGCGCACTGGTCTTCGCCTGGCGAACGACCGAGCGCGTGCAGGCGCTCGGGCCGGTGGCAGTGAATCTCACCGTCGCGTCTCGACTTGCCGCCGTTCTAGCCGGCCTGTGGGCCGGCGTGCTGCTGTGCATTGGCACCATCGCGGCGCCGTCGGCCTTCGCGACGTTGCTGCCGCCCGATGCCGGACGCTTCGTCGGCCGCGTGCTCGCCCAAGAGGCTTACCTGAGCCTGGCCGTGGCACTGCTGTTGTTGTTGATCGAACGCCAGCGCAGCCGCGGCGCCGCCGCCGCGGGAGCCGGCTCGGTGTTCAGCGTCAGCATCCTGCTGTTGTTCGGCACGCTGTTCTGCACGGTGGCCGGCTACTTCGCCGTGCAGCCAATGATGGCGGCGGCGCGCGCCGGGCAATCGACGGTGTCGTTCGCCGTGCTGCACGCCATGTCCGCCGGGGCATTCGTATTGAAAGGGCTGCTGGTCATGGCGCTCGCGTGGCGCCTGGCGCCGCTCAGGACTGCTGCGACGACTTCTTGATGCTGGTGCTGCGCTTCTTGGCGCGCTTGAGTTCTCCGCCGGCGGCGATGCGCATGTTGCCCATCACGGTGATCTTCTTGACTTGCGCACGGTGGTTGCCGCTCTTCGAGAACTTGAGGATCTTCACGACCTTCGGGCCCGCGCCGCGTCCTTCGCGTTCGACCTTCTCCTTGGGTGGCATCGGGCGCCACAACACCAGCAGCTTGCCGATGTGCTGGATCGGCGCGGCGCCCAACGCGTCGGCAACGGCGATGAAAATCGATTCGCGGGTGGCACGGTCGTCCGACAGCACGCGGACCTTGATCAGGCCGTGAGCGTTCAGCGCCGCGTCGACCTCGTTCTGCACCGCGGCAGTGAGCCCGTCGGAGCCGATCATCACGACCGGATCGAGGTGGTGGGCTTCGGAACGATGTTCCTTGCGCTGG
>JANMAW010000342.1:0-2689 GCA_031360005.1 Rhizobacter sp. | reverse complement strand
GCAGGTAGGGACTGGTCGATCCGGCGTCGGCCCTCGCGCGCGCGAGTTCGGCGCGCGCGATGGTGCGCAGGTGCACTTCGTCCGGCCCGTCGAGGAAGCGCATCGCGCGGCCCCAGCTCCACAATTGCGCGAGCGGGGTGTCGGGCGTCAGGCTCATCGCACCGAAGACCTGCATGGCCCGGTCGAGCACACGGGTCTGGAGCTGGGCCGCCACGAGCTTGATCGCGGCGACGTCGATGCGCGCCGCGCCGGTGCCCTGCGTGTCCATCAGCCACGCGGCGCGCAGCACCAGCAGGCGCGCCTGGTCGATCTCGACCCGGCTGTGCGCGATCCAGTCCTGCACGTTCGCGAAGTCGCCCAGGGCCCGGCCGAAGGCGCGCCGTTCGAGGGCACGCGCACTCATCAACTCGAGCGCCAGCTCGCACTGGCCGATGCTTCGCATGCAGTGGTGAACGCGTCCGGGGCCGAGTCGCGCCTGGGCCAGAGCGAAGCCGGCGCCTTCGTCGCCGAGGCGGTTCGCGACTGGCACGCGGACATCCTGGAACAGCAACTCGCAGTGACCGTCGATGGCCTGCTGCTGCATCACCGGAACGTTGCGCACGAGGGTCAGCCCCGGTGTGTCCATCGGCACCAGCAGCAACGTGTGGCGAGCATGCGCTGGCGCACCGGCCGCATCGCTGCTGCAGCCCATCACGACCGCGAACCGGCAGTTCGGATGCGCCGCGCCGGTGATGAACCACTTGCGGCCGTTCACGACATAGTGGTCGCCATCGCGCACGATGCGGGTCGCGATGTTGGTCGCATCGGACGACGCCACATCTGGCTCGCTCATCGCAAAACACGAGCGAATTTCGCCGGCCAGCAGCGGGCCCAGCCAGCGTTCGGTCTGCTCTTGTGTCGCGGACTGGTGCAGCAGTTCGATGTTGCCGGTGTCGGGCGCGCTGCAATTGAAGACCTCGGAGGACCAGGCCACGCGACCCATGATTTCGGCCAGCGGCGCGTATTCGAGATTGGCCAGGCGGGTGCCGGGCTCGTGCTCGCGCAGGCCCGGGAGAAACAGGTTCCAGAGGCCAAGCGACTGCGCCTGGCGTTTCAGAGGTTCGACCACGTCCAGCGGATACGCGCCGGCCGCCGCGTAGCGCTGCCACTGTGCGTTCGCCGGCAGCACCAGGTCGTCGAGAAAGCGCCGCACCCGGGATTGCAGATGCACGACGCGGGGGGAGTGGGCGAAGTCCATCGGTGGTGGCTATGGCATCGGAGGCGTGTGGCGACTCGAACCCGTGAAACCGGCGCAGGCGCTGCAGCAGTTCGTCGAGCATCGGGCAGCGCGCGCTTCAGCGACTGCCGATCACTGCACCAGCGGCGACCCGGCCGCGTCGAGCTCACACCCTCGACCACGGCGTTGCCGGCGAGCACCTGCAGGTACTGGCGCAGCGCCGTCACATACGTCTGCTGCCGCAGCGCCATGCGCACCGCGCCGTGCACCGCCTCAAAGGGCTGTGCCACGCCGGGCTCGCGCTCCAGCACTTCGACCACATGCAGGCCGAAGCGGCTGTGCACCAGACGCGGCAGCACGCCGACCTCGACATGGCCGAGCAGCTCGCGCGCGAACTCGGGTGCGCAGTCGGTGGCGGCGAGCCATCCCAACTCACCGCCTTGCTCGCCGCTCGGGCAGTTGGACAGCTCGCGCGCCGACCGGCCGAAGCCATCGCCTGCGCTTCCGTCGTGGCAGCGCACGTCGAGCAGACAGGTCTCGGCGCGATTGCGCAGCTTCACCACGTCCATTCCGGGTGTCACGGCAAACAGGATGTGGCGCACACGCACGCGCTCACCGGTGCGGTAGCGGGCCGGGTGCGCCGCGTGGTGCCGCATCGCGGCGTCATCGGAAGGGTCGGGCAGCTGCAACTCGCGGTCGAGCAGGGCGTCGATCGCCTGAGAGGCCGCTTCGCTGATGGCGCCGTCGCTTGGCGCGGCATCGGCGGCGTCGAGCAGGCCGGTGTCGATGGCCGCCTGGCGCAGCAGTTCGGTGCAGGCGCGCTGGCGCAACTCCTCGGTCATGACGGGTTGCGCCAACGGGTTCAACGGCACGCCGTTGATGCGGGGCGCCGGCGCTGCTGGGGCGACGGCGTGAGCGCTGAAGTCGACGGTTTCGACAAGCATGGCGGGCTCCCTTTCAGACTCTGGCGCCGGGCTCGTGCGGCAGGTTGTGGCCGACGGGCACATTCAAGCGCCGGCTGCGTACCACCTGATGCGGGCGAAATAGAAAACCGATCGTGGCAAAGCCGCTCCACACGTGAACCAGCCGGCTGAACGGGAACAGCAGGAAGATCGTCATGCCGAACACCACGTGAACAAGATAAGGCCAGGGCAGCGCGGCCAGCGCGGTGGCGTCGACCGGCCGCAGCGTGACGATGCGCTGGGCCCAGTCGGCCAACACCAGCATCACGCTGCCGTCGGCGTGCTGCCATGACAACGGCAGCGTGATCAGGCCCACCACGAGCTGGACCCACAGGACGACGAGAACGGCAATGTCGGTGGGGTGGCTGGTGAGGCGGATGCGCGGGTCGAAGACACGCCGGTGCAGCAGCAGCGACAAGCCGACAAAGCACACCAGGCCGGCGGCACCGCCCGCCACAACGGCAAGCGTCTGCTTGGTCGCCGCGCTCATGAAGGGCCCATACACGCTGTG
>JANMAW010000341.1:0-9321 GCA_031360005.1 Rhizobacter sp. | reverse complement strand
TCGCGAGCGTCGAAGCGTGCATCGACGCCTGGCTGCAGGACGACATCGTCGACATCGACACGCAGCGCCGCGGCGGCCTGCGGGAGATGAGCTTCCCGAACGGCAGCAAGATCATCCTGAACACCCAGCCGCCGCTGCAGGAGCTGTGGCTCGCGGCGCGCTCGGGCGGGTTTCACTACAAGTACGTGGCAGGCGACTGGCGCGACACGCGCGACGGCCGCGAACTTTTCGCGGCGCTGTCTGCCTGCGCCAGCGAGCAGGCGGCGCAGCCGCTGCGATTCGTCGCACCGGTCTGACGCGTTGGCCTCGGCAGCGGCGCTTGCCGGCCTCTGCCGCAGCGTCCGTTCAGCGGCTGCGGGTACCGTCGAATGCGTGCGCGGGCTCAGCGCCGGAACAGATCGAGGATGCTGTTGCGCTCCTCTTCGATCGCCGGACTCGGCGGCTTGGCCTCCAGGCCGACGCTCGCGACGCCGGCTCCGCGCGCGTATTCCTCGTAGAACCATTCGTCGCCGACGTTGACCACCCCTGCCGGCACTGCATACTGTTCGATCGGCAAGTTGCCCAGCGCGTGCTTCATGTACTCGATCCAGATCGGCAGCGACAGGCCGCCGCCGGTTTCGTTGTCGCCCAGCTTGCGCGGCGTGTCATAGCCGACCCAGACGATCGCCACGAGGCTGGGCTGAAAGCCGGCGAACCAGGTGTCGATCGAATCGTTCGTCGTGCCTGTCTTGCCGTAGACGTCAGGGCGGGTCAGGGCGCGACGTGCCGCTGCGGCGGTGCCCCGCAGTGCAACCGATTGCAGCAGGCTGTCCATGATGAACGCATTGCGCGCATCGATCGTGCGCATCGATTCGTTCAGCACCGGCGGCGTCGATTCGTTCAGCACCCGGCCCTTGCTGTCGGTGATCCGGCTGACCAGCATCGGTGTGACGCGGTAGCCGCCGTTGGCGAATACGCTGTAGGCCGAGGCCATCTGCAGCGGCGTGACAGAGCCGGTGCCGAGTGCCATCGGCAGGTAGGCAGGATGCTTTTCGGCGTCGAAGCCGAACCGCGTGATCCAGTTCTGCGCGTAGGGCGCGCCGATCGATTGCAGGATGCGGATCGAGATCATGTTCTTCGACTTCTCCAGGCCGCGCCGCAGCGTCATCGGCCCTTCGAACTTGCCGTCGTAGTTCTTTGGCTCCCAGGGTTGACTGCCGGTGGAAGCAGCATCGAAGAACAGCGGCGCATCGTTGATGATCGTGCTCGGTGTGAAGCCCTTTTCGAGCGCGGCCGAATAGATGAACGGCTTGAAGCTCGAGCCCGGCTGGCGCCACGCCTGCGTCACGTGGTTGAACTTGCTCTTGGCGAAGTCGAAACCGCCGACCATCGCCCGAACGGCGCCGCTGCGCGGGTCGACGGCGATGAATGCGCCTTCGACTTCGGGAAGCTGCGTGATGCTCCAGTCGCCTTTGGGGGTGCGGATCACGCGGATCACCGCGCCGGCGCGGATCTGTGTCTTCGGGTTGCCCTTGGGCACCAGCCCGGAGGCCGCCGGCTTCAGGCCGTCGCCGGTGATGGTGATCGCCTCGCCGCTTTGGAGTATCGCGACCACCTTCTTCGGCCCGGCCTCCGTCGCGATCGCCGCCTTCAGTTCGTCGTTGTCCGGGTGGTCCTGGAGGGCTTCGGCGGCGCGCGCATCGAAATCCTTCGGGTTCGCCGGCAGATCGACATAGTCCTCGGGGCCGCGGTAGACCTGACGGCGCTCGTACTCCATGATGCCTCTTCGCAGCGCGCGGTAAGCGACCAGCTGGTCGTCCGACTTGAGCGTCAGATGGACGTTCAGGCCGCGCGTGTAGGCGTCTTCGCCGTACTGAGTGAAGATCAGCTGGCGCGCCGCCTCGGCCACATATTCGGCATGCACCGGCACCTCGAACGGGGTGCGGTATTTCAGCGCCTCGTTGCGGGCGTCCTGGCGCTCCTCGGCGGTGATGAAGCCGTTGTCGAACATGCGGTCGAGGATGCGCAGTTGGCCATCCTTGGCGCGCTTCGGGTTGTTGATCGGGTTGTAGGCCGATGGCGCCTGCGGCAATCCGGCGAGCATCGCAGCCTCGGCGATCGAGATGTCTCTGAGCTGCTTGCCGAAGTAGATCTCGCTGGCCGACGCGAAGCCGTACGCCCGCTGGCCCAGGAAGATCTGGTTCAGATAGACCTCGAAGATCTGGTCCTTGCTGAGCAAGCTCTCCATCTTGAAAGCAAGCAGCATCTCGTAAATCTTGCGGGTGTAGGTTTTCTCGGTCGACAGGTAGAAGTTGCGCGCCACCTGCATCGTGATGGTCGATGCCCCCTGGCTGCGCGAGCGGTTGAATTGCGCCAGCCCGGCGCGCAGCACGCCCTTGATGTCGACCCCGCTGTGCTCGTAGAAACGCGCGTCTTCGGAGGCGAGCACCGCGTGCTGCATCAGTTTCGGGATCTGCGCCAGCGGAGTGAAATTGCGGCGCTCCTCGCCGTACTCGCCGAGCAGCATTCCGTCGGCCGCGAAGATGCGCATCGGCAGCTTGGGCCGGTAGTCCGTCAGCCCGCTGATCTCGGGCAGATTCGGATAAGCGATGGCCAACGCGATGCCCACCAGAAGGAACACCGACAACGCCGCTGCGGCTGTCAGGCCGGCGAGCCAGAGCGCGCTTCGGCCCATCCAGCGGGCCAGCGTGGGCAACTCGGAGGCATGGCTGATGGCTGCGGCGGAGGGCTGTTGTGCCTCTCTCTCGGATTCGCTCATGGGACTCCATCGTTGATCGTCTGCATTATAGAAACCGCCGAGGCGGCCGATGTTGAGGGGGGGCGCGGCGTTAGGCGGTGGCGGCGACCGCGCCGCGGGGCTTTTTCGGATGCGTCCGACGCGCCTGCATTCAAGCCTAGCCGGCGTGTGAGTTTTGCAACGAGCCACGGCGCGCCAAACCGGTTTTTTCGTTGTGGCACATAGGCTTTACTGCTAGCATTGAAGTAACTTATTAACATTCCAGCACAATGTTTCTGATGCTGGTGGAAGGGCGTTGTGAGCTTCCTAGACACGTTACTGAGCGGCAAACATCCGCCGATGATCGGGCTGGACATCAGCTCATCGAGCGTCAAGCTCGTCGAGCTCGGTCAGACGGCCTCCGGCGACTACGTGGTGGAGCGATTCGGCGTCGAGAGCTTCGAAAAGGGCTGGATCGCCGATGGCCAGATCGAAAAGTTCGACGAAGTTGCCGAGGCTGTGAAGCGTGTCGTCTCCAGGAGCGGCACGAAGACGCGCCATGTCGTGATGGCGATGCCGCAGTCGGCCGTCATCACGAAGAAGATCATGCTGCCCGCCGGCCTGCGCGACGAGGAACTTGAATTGCAGGTCGAGGCCGAGGCCAACCAGTACATTCCCTTTTCGCTCGACGAAGTGAGTCTCGATTTCTGCGTGATCGGCCCGAGCCCGACCTCGGCCGGGGACGTCGAAGTGCTGATCGCCGCTTCGCGCAAGGACCGGGTGCAGGACCGCCAGGGCCTGGCTGAAGCCGCCGGCCTGAAACCGGCGGTGCTCGACATCGAATCACACGCCGCTCGCCTCGCAATGAGCCGGGTCATCGCGGCGCTGCCCAACGAGGGCAAAGACGCGCTGGTGGCGTTGTTCGAGATCGGCGCCGACACCACCAGCCTGAAAGTGCTGCGCGATGAAGAGATGCTGTACGACCGAGATCAAGCGTTCGGCGGTTCGCAACTCACCCAGCTGATTTCGCGCCAGTACGGCTTCTCATACGAAGAGGCCGAACAAAAGAAGCTCGGCGCTGAGCTGCCCGAGGACTACGAAACCACGCTGCTTTCTCCGTTCGTCGACAGCCTGTCGCAAGAGATCGGCCGCGCACTTCAATACTTCTTCACGAGCACGCCGCACCACAAGGTGCATTACGTGATGCTGGCCGGCGGCACCGCGACGCTGCCTGGGCTGAAGGACCGCGTTACCGAGCTGACGGGCTTCGCCTCGATGGTCGTTAACCCGTTCGAAAACATGAAACTCGGCTCGGCGGTGCGTGAAAGCAAGCTGCGGCGCGAGGCGCCGTCCTATCTCACGGCCTGCGGCCTGGCCATGCGGAGGTTCGTGCAGTGATCCTGATCAACCTGCTCCCGCATCGGGAAGAAAAGCGCAAGCGCAGAAAGATCGCATTCTTCGTCGGGCTCGGCTTTGCAGCGATCGCTGGCTTGGCCGTGGTCGGCGGGTGGTATGCGATTGTCGAGCACCTGAAATCGACGCAGCAAGGGCGCAACCAGTTTCTGTCGGCGGAGATCTCGAAGCTCGAGAAAGAGATCCAGGATATCGCGGCGCTCAAAGCCGAGATCGCCTCGTTGACGGCGCGGCAGAAAGCCGTCGAAGGCCTCCAGCTCGATCGCAACCTGCCCGTCCACCTGCTCAACGAACTCGTCAAGCAGACGCCGGAAGGGATGTACTTCACGTCGATCAAGCAAGACGGCCAGGTTCTGAGCATCTCCGGGCTCGCAAGAACGCAGGAGCGACTGTCCGAGTTCCTGCGCAACACGGCCTACGGCTCCGAATGGCTGGTCAGCCCGGAGCTGGTCGAAAGCAGAGCGACCACGATCACGGCCGCCAACAAGGACCAGAAGCGCCTATTCGATTTCTCGATACGGGTGACCCTCAAGCGACCGCAAGACAAATCAGCGGTTGGCACCGCAGCGAAACCCGCGAGTGTGCCGGCGAGCGGCGCAGCCGCGAACAAGGCCTGAGAACGACATGGCGACGAGCAATCCAATCAATGTCGATCTGAACTCGGTGTTCGAAGGTGCGGTTTCGCAATTTCGAAGCCTGAACCCGGCGGAGCCCGGCCAATGGCCCATGCTTCCCAAGGCGATGGCGTGGGCCGCCGTGGCGATCGTCATGGTGGTACTGGGCTGGATCATGTTGCTGTCGTCGGCCCACGATGAACTCGACGCCGAGCGCGCCAAAGAGCCCGCACTCAAGCTGGACTATCGAGCCAAGCTGGGACAGGCGGTCAACCTGGCCGAACTGCGCAAGCAGAAACTGCAGGTCGAAGAGTACGTCACGCAGCTGGAAAAACAGCTCCCAGGCAAGGCGGAGATGGATGCGCTGCTTTCCGACATCAACCAGGCCGGCCTGGGCCGCGGATTGCAGTTCGAATTGTTCCGGCCCGGCCAGGTCGTCGTGAAGGACTACTACGCCGAGTTGCCGATCGCCATCCGCGTATCGGGCCGGTACCACGACATGGGCGCGTTTGCCGGCGACATTGCGAACCTTTCACGCATCGTCACGCTGCACAACCTGAACCTCACCAGCGCAGCGCGCGACGCTTCAGGTGCGCTGGCGATGGAAGCCACCGCGCGCACTTACCGCTACCTCGACTCGAACGAACTCGAGGAACTGAAGAAGGCCGCCGCCAAGACCAAGCCGGGGGCGAAAAAGTGATGCCAAAACCAGCGCGACCGCGACTGCTGCTTTCGATGGGGATGGTGGCTGTTGCCATCGCCGGATGCAGCGCAGAGCAGGAAGAACTCACACAGTGGATGGAGCAGCAAAGGCGCGAGGTCAAGCCCAACGTCCAGCCGCTGTCGCCGCCCAAGAAGTTCACGCCTCAGCCGTACACGGCACTCAGCGGCGTGGAGCCCTTCAGCAATCAGAAGCTCACGGTGGCCCTCAAGCAGGAAGCCCGGCAGCCCAACTCGCTGCTGGCGGCCGAAATCAACCGACGCAAGGAGCCGCTGGAGGCGTATCCGCTCGACAGCATGTCGATGGTGGGCAGCGTCGTGAAGGCCGGGCGATCCTATGCGCTGCTGCGCGTAGACGCACTGCTTTACCAGGTCAAACAGGGCGATTACCTTGGTCAGAACTACGGGAAGATCATCAAGATCTCCGAGACCGACGTGGCTCTTCGGGAAATCGTTCAGGACGCGGCCGGCGAATGGGTCGAGCGCAACAGCGCCCTCCAGCTTCAGGAGAAGGCGCGATGAAGACCAATCAGGAGATTCAGATGATCAGCAAGTGGCGCTGCGGTGCCTTGACGCTCGCACTGACGATCGGAACCTGCGTGTCGGCACTCGCGCAGAACACCATCCAGTCGATCAACGGAGGCCAGCAAGGTGGCTCGGAGGTGATCCGGGTCGAGCTCTCGGAGCCGCTGGCCGCCATTCCCGCAGGGTTCGTGATCCAGACACCGCCGCGCGTCGCGATCGACTTGCCGGGCGTGATCAACGGCCTCGGCAAAGCCAGCGTCGAGATCAACCAGGGCAACCTGCGCTCGGTCAACGTGGCGCAGTCCGGGGAGCGCACCCGTCTCGTGCTGAACCTCAAAAAGGCGGCCAACTACCGCGCCGAGATTCAGGGCAAGGTGCTGCTGGTCGTGCTGGACGGCATCGCTCCGTCCGACGTGGCGAGCCCTGTGGCGGCCGCAGGTGCGGCCTCGGCGCCGGCACCGGTCAATTTTGCGCCGAGCCTGAATCGCAATACGCTGGCCCTGAAAGACATTGACTTCCGGCGCGGCGCCGACGGAGCCGGCCGGATCGTCGTCGAACTCCCGAACAACCAGGTGGGGGTGGACATCCGACAGCAGGGCCAATCGCTGGCGGTCGAGTTCCTGCGCACCAGCTTGCCCGAGAGTCTGCGCCGGCGTCTCGATGTCACCGATTTCGGCACACCGGTTCAGACCGTAACCACATCCCAGAGCGGTGACCGGGTGCGCATGCTGATCGAGCCCCGCGGCAACTGGGAGCACAGCGCGTACCAGAGCGACAACCAGTTCGTGCTCGAAGTGCGCACGAAGAAGGTCGACCCCAACAAGCTCACGCAGGGCGTCGGGTATGCCGGCGAAAAACTGTCGCTGAACTTCCAGAACATCGAAGTCCGCGCCCTGTTGCAGGTGATCGCCGATTTCACGAACTTCAACGTCGTGACCAGCGACACCGTGACTGGCAATGTGACGCTGCGACTGAAAGACGTGCCGTGGGATCAGGCCCTCGACATCATCCTGCAGGCCAAGGGACTGGGGCTGCGCAAGTCGGGCAACGTGATCCTGATCGCACCGAAAGACGAGCTCAACGCCAAAGAGAAGATCGAGCTCGAGTCCAAATCGCAGATCGCGGCGCTGGAGCCGCTGCGCGCGCAGTCTTTCCAGCTCAACTACGCGAAGGCCGCGGAGGTCGCCGCGGGCCTGACGGGATCGGGCGGCGCGGCCGCGAGTTCGCGCATTCTCTCGCCGCGCGGCAGCGTGATCTTCGAGGTGCGCACGAACCAGTTGTTCATCAACGACGTGCCGTCGAAACTTCAGGAAATCCAGGAGATGATCGCGAAGATCGACGTGCCGGTTCGCCAGGTGTTGATCGAGTCGCGCATCGTTATTGCGGATGACACCTTCGGTCGATCCCTTGGCATCAAGCTCGGCGGCTCGGACCTGCGCGGCATTCGGGGTGGCTTGCCCGGCTACGGGATAGGCGGCGGCGAGCGCGCAACGATCGGCGGCAACCTGAACGCGGTCGGAGCGCAGACGCTCCAGACCACTGGCGGGCTGAGCTATAGCGACACCAACTTCGTCAACCTGCCCGCGACGCCCCAGGGTGGCTTCAGCCCGGCGAGCTTTGCGCTGTCGTTGTTCAGTGCCGGCGCGAACCGGTTCCTGAACCTCGAACTCTCGGCCCTCGAGGCCGATGGCAAAGGCAAGGTGGTTTCAAGCCCGCGCATCATCACCGCCGACCTGACGAAGGCCACGATCAAGCAGGGAACGCGAATCCCGTATCAGCAGGCCACCAGCAGCGGCGCCACGGCGGTCTCGTTCGTCGACGCGACTTTGATGCTGGAAGTCACGCCGCAGATCACCCCGGAGGGCAACGTCATCATGGACGTGGTGGTGAACAAGGATACTGTCGGAACAGTCTTTGCCGGCGTGCCATCGATCAATACGAAGTCGGTCAAGACGCAGGTGCTTGTCGAAAACGGCGGCACGGTGGTCATCGGAGGCATCTTTGAACAGAACGACCGCGAAGACGTGTCCAAGGTGCCCTTCCTCGGCGACGTGCCTTACCTTGGCAATCTGTTCAAGACGCGCACCAAATCGAGCAGCAAGTCGGAGATGCTGATTTTCCTGACGCCCAGAGTCGTGTCGGACCGTGCGGCCGCCCGCTGATTCGCTGCGGCGCGCGGCAAAACTCTCTTACCGTTAACGAGATGACCATGCTGAAACGACTCGCATCGCTGTTGCTGATTTCAATCGTGGCCGCTTGCGGTGGTGGCGGCGGCGACGCCGGAACCTCGCCATTCGGGACGGGGGCGGGCGGTGGAACGACGGGCGGCGGAGGTGGCGGAACACCGCCTGGCGGAACGACACCCGCGGCCAAGCCGTCGATCTCGCTGTCGATATCCACGACCATCGTCACGACGACAACGCCGGCGACCGTCACCGCTTCGGTCAAAGACGGCAGTGGATCTGCGATGCCCGGGCAAGTGGTCAACTTCGCGACGCTGGGAAGTCTCGGCACTTTCACCCCCGCGTCGGCCCTCACCGACGCCAACGGCAACGCCGTCGTCAAGCTGGCCCCCGCGTCGGCCACCACGACCGGCGCGGATCAGGTGGTTGCGACGGCAACGATCAACGGCACCGCGGTGCCGCAGGCGACGCTGGGCTTCGAAATTGCGATCACCAACGCCGATCTGGTCCTGACCTTGAGCTCGGCGCAGATACCGAACACCGGCAGCGGCGTGGTCGCGATCACGGTGACGGCGATCGACGCCAGGCGCAACACCGTTCCGGGTATCCCGGTAAGCCTCAGCGCTGACGCCGGCGCCATCATCAGCGCGACGGGTGCCGCGACAGGAGCCGCGGGCACGTTGACCGCGAATCTCACGATCGGCGCGAATCGGGCCAATCGCCTTGTCACCGTGACCGCGACATCCGGATCGATCATCCGCACCGCCACCGTTCAGGTGGTCGGCACAACGATCACCAGCACGCTGGTCCCTGCGGTGATTGCACCGAGCACGGCCGGCTCGGTCCAGTACCGGGTGGTTGATCAGGCCGGCAACCCGATGGTCAATCAGGATGTGCAGATCGTCGCGACAGGGCTGACCCCGGCATCGGCGACCGGCGTCACTGGAAGCAACGGTGACTTCAGCTTCAGCTACACGTCACCGGCAACGACCGGCAGCTACGCTGTCACCGCGAACATCGCCGGCAAGACCGACTTGCAGACGCTGCTGGTTCAAAGTGCGGGTGCCGTCCCGGACGTGACTGCGACGATTGCGTCGGCTTCGGTGTCCGCCAATCCGAGCGTCGTTCCGGTGAACCTTGCCGGGAGCGC
>JANMAW010000340.1:0-1959 GCA_031360005.1 Rhizobacter sp. | reverse complement strand
CGATGCGGTGAAAACCGATCCGGCCAAGACCGACGCCGCGGCAGCGTCTGCGCCCGGTACGGCGAAGGCCGCCGACGCCCCGGCGCCCGCCCCCGCTGCGCCACCGCCGCCCGCAGCACCGGCATCGGGCGCCAAGTGACCACGCCGGTCCGCCAGGGAAATCAGTGAAGAAATACCTCATCGCCGGCCTGCTCGTCTGGCTGCCGCTGGCCATCACGATATGGGTGCTGCAAGCCGTGCTCGGCCTGCTCGACGGCGTGTTCGGCTGGCTCCTGAACGCTGGCAAGGCGGTGCTGCCGGTTGGTGCCGAGCCTTTGATCGACATGTTGCTGAGGATCCCCGGCCTGGGCGTGATCGTGATGCTGACCGGCTTGCTGCTGACCGGCGTTTTCGCGACCAATATCGTGGGCCAGTGGTGGCTGCGCCAGGGCAGCCGCGTGCTCAGCAAGATCCCGATCGTCAAGTCGATCTACAGTTCGGTGAAGCAGGTGTCGGACACGCTTTTTTCCAGCAGCGGCAACGCGTTTCGCGAAGCGGTGCTGGTGCAGTATCCGCGGGGCGGCAGCTGGACCATCGCGTTCGTCACCGGCCGGCCCGGTGGCGAAGCGGCGCAACACCTGAAGGGCGACTACCTCAGCGTGTATGTACCGACGACGCCGAACCCGACCTCGGGTTTCTTTCTGATGGTGCCCCGGGCCGACGTGGTCGCGCTGCGGATGAGCGTCGACGAAGCGCTCAAATACGTGATCTCGATGGGCGTGGTGGCGCCGCCGCTGCACTACGTGGCGCCTGCCGCCGCTGTCGCCGAGCCGGCACGAAATTGACCCGGCTGGGCGGGCCGGCATCCGCCCAGCCAGCGGGCCTGCAGTGCAGTGCCGCACAGCCGCGAACATCGACCACCGAGCGACGAGACCATCGTCTGCGCAACCGTCGAACCAACCGCCGAGACATCTGCCGCGTGCAGTGGAGTGATGCATGAGAACAACGTATTGCGGCCTCGTCAGCGAAGCGCTGATGGGCCAGACCGTGACGCTGATGGGCTGGGCGCACCGCCGCCGTGACCACGGCGGCGTGATCTTCATCGACCTGCGGGATCGCGAAGGCCTGGTGCAGATCGTGTGCGACCCCGACCGCGCGGAGATGTTCAAGGTCGCCGAGGGCGTGCGCAACGAGTACTGCCTGAAGATCGTCGGCAAGGTGCGCGCGCGCCCCGACGGCACCGTCAACGCCAACATCACGAGCGGCAAGATCGAGGTGCTGTGCATCGAGATCGAGGTGCTCAACCCGAGCATCACGCCGCCGTTCCAGCTCGACGACGAGAACCTGTCGGAGACCACCCGCCTGACGCACCGCGTGCTCGACCTGCGCCGACCGCCGATGCAGCGCAACATGATGCTGCGCTACCGGGTCGCGATGGAGGTGCGCAAGTTCCTCGACTTGAACGGATTCATCGACATCGAAACGCCGATGCTGACGAAGAGCACGCCCGAAGGCGCGCGCGACTACCTCGTACCCTCGCGCGTGCACGACGGCATGTTCTTCGCGCTGCCGCAGTCACCGCAGCTTTTCAAGCAACTGCTGATGGTGGCCGGCTTCGACCGCTACTACCAGATCACCAAGTGCTTCCGCGACGAGGACCTGCGCGCCGACCGCCAGCCCGAGTTCACGCAGATCGACATCGAAACCTCGTTCCTCACCGAGGAAGAGATCCGCACGATGTTCGAGGGGATGATCCGCAGCACCTTCGCGCACGCGATCGGCGTCGAGCTGCCTGCGTTCCCGGTGATGAAGTACGACGATGCGATGCGCCGCTTCGGCTCCGACAAGCCCGACCTGCGCGTCAAGCTCGAACTCACCGAGCTGACCGACGTGATGGCCGATGTCGACTTCAAGGTGTTCTCGGCGCCTGCGACGATGAAGGGCGGTCGCGTCGTCGCACTGCGCATTCCTGGCGGAGCC
>JANMAW010000329.1:0-2997 GCA_031360005.1 Rhizobacter sp. | reverse complement strand
TCGCGAGCTATTTCAAGGCGGCCAAGCCACGCGCCAAGGTGCTGATTCTCGATGCGAACCAAGACGTGACGAGCAAGGGCGCATTGTTCAAGAAGGTCTGGGCCGACTCGTACCCGGGCCTGCTCGAATACCGCCCGCAGCACAAGGCGACAGGCGTCGACGCCGCCACCAACACGCTGAAGTTCGAGATCCAGGAGGATGTGCGCGCGGACGTGCTGAATGTGCTGCCGCCGATGCGCGCCGGCGCGATCGCGGTGCAGACGGGTCTGGCGAATTCGAACGCGCGCTGGTGCAACGTGAACTACCTGAACTTCGAATCGACCGCCGCGCAGCACATCCACGTGATCGGCGACTCGATCCAGATCGCACCAGCGATGCCGAAAAGCGGCCACATGGCGAGCAGCCACGCGAAGGTGGTGGCGGCGGCGCTGGTGGCCGAACTCAACGGCTGGGAGCCGAACACTGCGCCGATGCTGACCAACACCTGCTACAGCTTCGTCGACGCAACACGCGTGATCCACGTCGCGAGCGTGCACGAGTATGTCGCGGCCGAGAAGACCTTCAAGACCGTGGCCGGCTCGGGCGGCCTGTCGGCGGCGCCGAACGAGGTCGAAGCGGCGTACGCCTGGAGCTGGGCGCGCACGATCTGGGCCGACGCGCTCGCCTGAGCACGCAACTTCGGCATTCACGCCGCGCCGTAGGCGCGCCTGTGCTCCAGCGCCGGCAGCTGCGTGCGCACCGCTGCGATGCGCGCCGGGTCGACCTCGGCGAACACGACGCCCTCGCCCTCCGGCAGCACCGCCAGTACCTGGCCCCACGGATCGACCACCATGCTGTGGCCGAAGGTGCGGCGGCCGTTCTCGTGCAGTCCGCCTTGCGCCGCGGCGATCACGTAGCACTGGTTCTCGACCGCGCGCGCGCGCAGCAGCAGCTCCCAGTGCGCCGATCCGGTCGTGTGCGTGAACGCCGACGGCACCGACAACAGGTCGCATGGCGGGTGCATCAGCTCGCGGAACAGCTCGGGGAAGCGCAGGTCGTAGCACACGCTCAACCCCACCCGCAGTGAACCCGCCGCGGCCTGCGGCCCTTGCAGCGCGCCCGCCTGAAACGCCACTGGCGTGCGGCCGGGCTGGATCGCGCCGCCTTCGTCGTAGCGCTCGCGCCCGTTGTCGAAGCGGAACAGGTGGATCTTGTCGTTGCGCGCAACGAGACTGCCGTCGGGCGCGTAGACACAGTTGGAGTTGAGCACGCGGTTCGGGTCGGCGCTCCTGATCGGCAACGTGCCGCCGATCAGCCATACGCCATGCTCGCGCGCGGCCCGCGCCAGCATCTGCTGGATCGGGCCTTCACCCGGCGCCTCGGCGATCGCGAGCTTGTCGCGATCGGCTCGGCCCATCAGGCAGAAATACTCGGGCAGCGAAACCAGCCGGGCGCCGCCGCGTGCGGCCTCGCCGACGAGCCGGCGCGCGGCCTCGCAATTGCCCTCGACGCTCGTCGTGGAAACCATCTGCAGCGCGGCTATCTTCATGCGGACCTCCCTGGGTGAGTCAAGGGTTCTTCGTCGGTGCCGATGCGTCCGCGACCGGCGGCGTGAGACTGGACTTGCGCTGGACACGCTCGACCTTCGGGTCGGCCCACGGCCCGCTCACATGGAACTCGCGAGTGCCGGCCTCGGTCAGCGGCTTCTTCAGCAACGCCTGCGCGAGAAACGCACCGAGGCCGATGGCCGGGTTGATCACCGCGTAGGCGAGCGCGGCGGTCCCGGCATTGATCTCGGGGACGACGACGACGCGCAGGTCCTGGGTCTCATGCTCGATGTCGGCGCGGCCTTCCATCAGCACCACCGCCTGCACGCCGCGCATCCGCAAATTGTTGGTCTCGGCGACGCCCTGGGCGATCTTCACATCGCCGGTGATGTTGTCGAACGGGAAACCTTCCTGGAAAAGGTCGCGAAAATCGAGCGACAGCCGCCGCGGCAGCGACTGCAGGCTCAGCACGCCGAGCAGCCGCGCCGCGCCGGGGTCGGCCTTCAGGAACTGGCCGGCGTCGATCGCCACATTGATCTGGCCCGCCAGGCTGGCGTAGTCGAGCGCGAACGGCGAGCCGAGCCACGCGATCTGCCCCGAGAGCGCGCCCTTGCCGCCGCGGAACACGTTGCGCGTGCCCAGGCGGTCGAGCAGCGCGCCGCCGTCGGAGAGCAGCAGCTTGAAATCCATCACCGAACGGCGCGGTGCCGGCGTGCCGCGGCTCGGCGCGGCACCCGCCGCCGACCAGTGGCCGGTCGCGATGAGTTGCGCCTCGGCGGTCGTGATGTTGAACTTCGACAGCTCCCAGTCGCGCAACGCGTCGCGGCCTTGGCCGGTCGAGCGGTTGATCGCCTCGATCTCGACCCGCCCGAGGTGTCGGCCGCGCAGCTCGAAGTCTTCGACGACCACGTCGAGCGCCGGCATGTTCGACGGCTGCTGGTCGAGCAGGCTCTCGACCTGCTCGACATCGCTTTTCGGCAATGACAGGCGCGACAGCCGCGCGAACACGCGGCCGCCGGCAGTGGCCGCGCCGCCGCGCCGCGACGGCGGGCGGTACTCCACATAGCCGTTGAGCTGGTCGGCATCGAGGTTCGCGCGCCACACGCCGGCCTCCTGCGACAGCCCGGCCGAAACGTGCGTCAGGCGGCGCGGGCCGGCGACCAGCTCCTGCACCCGCAACGCGATCGACGCAGGAGCATAGCCAGTGGTCGCGCCGGCGTCACGCGCATCGGCCGGGCCGAGCAATTTGTCTGCGGCGGCCTCCCACTCGTCGACGACCAGTGTTTTCAGGTTGACGTTCGCAGCGACGCCGCTGGCCGGCTGCGGCGCAGGCTCGAGCACGCCGACGCCGCCGCGCAGCACGAGCGGCTGCGCGCCGGACAGGTCGCGCAGGTATTGCGCCTGGATCACGTTGCCGAGCTCGACGCGCAGCGTGTCGCGCGGCGCCTGGCCTGCCGCCAGCGACGCCGGA
>JANMAW010000328.1:0-2131 GCA_031360005.1 Rhizobacter sp. | reverse complement strand
AGTCGCGCGTGATCTCGTCGACACCGCCGTCGTCGACGCTACGCCCGAAGTCATCGCAGGCCAGCGGCCCGGCCCAGGTGATTGCCTTCGCACCGAACTTCGGCTGCGCCAGCAGCCCGAGCTGCAGCGCAGTCAGGTCGCTCTGCCCGACCCAGCGCGTGCCGCGCTCGATGCTGCGCCCGATCAGCTTCCAGTCGATGCGGTCGAGCAGCCGCGTCATGCCGTAGCCGCCGCGGGTCGCGAGCGCGATGCCCGGCGCCTGCGCGGCGACACGGTGCAGCGCGGCCAGCCGCGTGTCGTCGTCGCCGGCAAAGCGCTGGTGCCGCGCCAGCGCCGATTCGTCGATCTGCACCTCGAAGCCGAGCGCCGTCAGGCGCTTCGCGGCGAGTTTCAGCGGCGCTGCCTTGGCAAGCACTCCGGCCGGCGAGAACAGGGTCAGCAGGGTCATCGATGTGCTCACGGCGATTGCGGCGCGGCACCGATCTCGGTGGCCTCGCCGGCGGGGATGTCGGGGGCGGCGTCGGCCGCGGTGACGTCGGCGACGGCGCGGCGCTGGCGATACTGCTCGCGGCGCTCGGTGAAAAACTCGCGCAGAACGGCACCGCATTCGTCGCCGAGCACGCCGCCGTGGATTTCGGTGTGGTGATTCAGCTGTGGCTCGTCGAACAGGTTGACGACCGAGCCCGCGGCGCCGGTCTTCGGATCGCTGGCGCCGAACACGACGCGCTTGAAGCGGGCATGCATCAGCGCCATTGCGCACATCGCGCACGGCTCGAGTGTCACGAACAGCTCGCATTCCGGCAGTCGATAGTTCGCGAGCAGTTGCGCCGCGTGGCGCAGCGCGACGATTTCGGCGTGCGCGGTCGGGTCGTGCTCGGTGATCGGGCGGTTGTAGCCGGTCGCGATCACCTGCCCGTCGCGCATGATCACCGCGCCGACCGGCACCTCGCCGATCAACCAGGCGTTGCGCGCCTGGTCGAGCGCGATGCGCATCGCGTGCTCGTCGGCGGGATCGATCGCAGCGCTCATAGGATCATTTATCGCCGGGCTCGCCACGCGCCGCGGCGCCCTGCTCGAGCGCCTTCGCGACGTCGCTCTGCACCTTTTGCTGCAACTGCTGCGACTGCTCGCGCGGCGTGCCGCTGCCCGCGAATGACGGCACTTCCGCAGCCGCCGGGCCGGTCGCCGAGGGCGCGACCGACGGTGCGACCGACTTCATCTGCCGGGCCGCGAGCAGACCCACGATCGCGAGTGCAATGAGCAACGAGACGACGCCGAACAGTGCCTTCATCGTTCACTCCCACTCGATGGTCGCGGGCGGCTTGCTCGACACGTCGTAGGTGACGCGGTTGATGCCGCGCACCTCGTTGATGATCCGGCCCGAGACCTTCTTCAGCAGCGCATACGGCAGCTCGGCCCAGTCGGCAGTCATGAAGTCGCTGGTCTGCACCGCGCGCAGCGCGATCACGTACTCGTAGCTACGGCCGTCGCCCATCACGCCGACACTCCTGACCGGCAGGAACACCGCGAAGGCCTGGCTCGTCAGCTCGTACCAGGTCTTGCCGCTGGCCTCATCGACGGTATTGCGCAGCTCCTCGATGAAGATCGCATCGGCGCGGCGCAGCAGGTCGGCGAACTCCTTCTTCACCTCGCCGAGGATGCGCACGCCAAGGCCCGGGCCGGGGAACGGGTGGCGGTAGACCATCTCGTGCGGCAGCCCGAGCGCGACGCCGAGCTCGCGCACTTCGTCCTTGAAGAGCTCGCGCAACGGCTCGAGCAGCTTCAGGCCCAGCGTCTCGGGCAAGCCGCCGACGTTGTGGTGGCTCTTGATCGACATCGCCTTCCCGGAGCCTGAACCTTTGGCCCCGCCCGACTCGATGACGTCCGGATATATCGTGCCTTGCGCCAGCCACTTGGCACCGCCGCCGGAGCCGGCGCCCCGGGCGCCTTGCAGCTTCTTGGCCTCGGCCTTGAACACCTCGACGAATTCGCGCCCGATGATCTTTCGCTTGGCTTCCGGATCGCTCACGCCCTCGAGCTGGCCGAGGAACTGCGATGTCGCGTCGACCGCGATCACCTTCGCGTGCAGCCGACCCGCGAACATCTCCATCACCATCGCGCCTTCGTTCAG
>JANMAW010000279.1:0-4028 GCA_031360005.1 Rhizobacter sp. | reverse complement strand
CGCTTCGACGAGCGCATCGACGCCGGCGACTTCATCGAGGCGAAGGACTGGATGCCCGAGCACTACCGCAAGACGCTGGTGCGCCAGATCAGCCAGCACGCACATTCCGAGATCGTCGGCATGCTGCCCGAGGGCAACTGGATCTCGCGCGCGCCGACGCTGAAGCGCAAGGCGATCCTGCTCGCGAAGGTGCAGGACGAAGGCGGCCACGGCCTGTACCTGTACGCCGCCGCCGAGACGCTCGGCAGCTCGCGCGACCAGCTGGTCGACGCGCTGCACACCGGCCGCGCGAAGTACAGCTCGATCTTCAACTACCCGACGTTGAGCTGGGCCGACATCGGCACGATCGGCTGGCTCGTCGACGGCGCGGCGATCATGAACCAGGTGCCGATCTGCCGCTGCTCGTACGCCCCGTATGCGCGGGCGATGATCCGCATCTGCCGCGAAGAGAGTTTCCACCAGCGCCAGGGTTTCGAGGCGCTGCTGACGATGATGACGAAGGGCACGCCGGCGCAGAAGGCGATGGTGCAGGACGCGGTGAACCGCTGGTGGTGGCCGTCGATCATGATGTTCGGCCCGCCCGACGACCAGTCGCCGAACAGCGCGCAGTCGATGCGCTGGGGCATCAAGCGCATCGGCAACGACGAGCTGCGCCAGAAGTTCATCGACGCTGCGGTCGATCAGGCGAAGGTGCTCGGCGTCACGTTGCCCGACCCTGAGTTGAAGTGGAACGAGGCGCGCCAGGCACACGACCATGGGCCGATCGACTGGAGCGAATTCAGGCGCGTGCTGGCTGGCGACGGCCCGTGCAACCGCGAGCGCCTCGCGGCCCGCGTGAAGGCCTGGGACGACGGCGCGTGGGTGCGCGAGGCCGCGCTGGCCCATGCGCGCAAGCAGACGATGAAGGAGGCGGCATGACAGCCCGGACGACAAGCGAACAGGAATGGCCGCTGTGGGAAGTGTTCGTCCGCAGCAAGGCCGGCCTCGACCACAAGCACTGCGGCAGCCTGCACGCGACCGACGCGAAGATGGCGATCCAGATGGGGCGTGACGTCTACACGCGACGCCAGGAAGGCGTCAGCGTCTGGGTCGTGCGATCCGACCAGATCGTCGCGAGCGACCCCGCCGACAAGGGCATGTACTTCGACCCGATGGAAGACAAGGTCTACCGGCACCCGACCTTCTACGAACTGCCGAAGTCGGTCGACCACATGTAGCCAGTAGGATGAACGCCTTCACCAGCCGAGAGCGGGCCGAGCGCCGGGCCGCTCCACGGGCCACGAAGAGGCGCACTTCGTGGACCTCACCGGCACGCGCCAGCCGCGAGACACGGCAGGCGCTCGTGGCGTCCGAGCCAGCGCAGGGCGGCTTGGAGCCGCGCTACTTGCTCCGCTCGGGGGATCGGCCGATGAATTTATTCGACGAGGAGCTGTCATGACGCGATCGCTCGAGCTCCAGCGCGACCCCGGCGTGCAGTACCTGCTGCGCATCGGCGACACCGCGCTGATCCTAGCGCAGCGCCTCGGCGAATGGTGCGGCCATGCGCCGGTGCTCGAGGAAGACATCGCGCTGACGAACATGGCGCTCGACCTCGTCGGCCAGGCGCGCGCGGTGCTGACGCGCGCCGGCGAGCTCGAAGGCGGTGGCTTCGACGAAGACCAGCTCGCCTTCCTGCGCGACGAGCGCGACTACTTCAATGCGACGCTGGTCGAGCTGCCCGGCGGCCCGGTGGGGGGCGACTTCGCCGTCACGGTGCTGCGCAACCTTTTCGTCGCGACCTGGGCGACGCTGCTGTGGGAGCGTCTGCGCAATTCCAGCGACACCGAACTTGCGGCGATCGCCGGCAAGGCGGTCAAGGAGGCGCGCTACCACCAGCGCCACGCGGCCGACTGGGTCGTGCGGCTGGCCGACGGCAACGACGAATCGCGCCGTCGCATCGACGCGGCGCTCGATCGGCTCTGGCGCTACACCGCCGAGCTTTTCGAAACCGACGCGGTCGACGAACACGCGCATTCGACCGGCCTCGGCCCGCGGTGGGCCGATCTGCGCGAACCGTGGCTCGCCGAGATCGGCGCGGTGTTCGGCGAGGCCGGTCTCGACGTGCCGACGGACTCGGCGTACCGCAGCACCGGCCGGCGCGGGGTGCACAGCGAGCACATGGGCATCGTGCTGACCGAGATGCAGCATCTGCAGCGCAGCTTCCCGGGAGGCGTGTGGTGAAGGATGATGACCCCTCGTCCGGCGCACATGCCGGCCTATCCCCCGAGGGGAGCGAGTGGCGCGGCTCCGAGCTGGCCTGCGCCGGCTCGGACGCCACGAGCGCCAGCCGCCTCTCGCGGCTGGCGAGGGCCGCCGTGGGCCACGAAGGGGCCCCGCGTGGCCCACCGCGGCCCGACACTGCGGCGCGTCGCGACCGCGTCGCACACGTGTGGGACGTGCTCGCGACCGTGCTCGACCCGGAGGTGCCGGCCGTGTCGGTGCGCGACCTCGGCATCGTGCGCGACGTGATCGAGCATGCCGACGGCCTGGAAATCGTGCTGACGCCGACCTATTCGGGCTGCCCGGCAACCGAAGTGATCGAGCACGACGTGCTCGCCGCGATCGAAGCCGCGGGCCTCGGCCCGGCGCGCGCGACGCTGCGCCGCGCGCCCGCGTGGACGACCGACTGGATCAGCGCCGAAGGCCGCGCGAAGTTGCTCGCGTATGGCATCGCCCCGCCCGGCCCGGCGCTGCGCGACGGCGCGGTGCCGATCCGCTTCATCGATCGTCGGGGCGTTGCAGCAGCACTTGCATGCCCGCGCTGCGGCAGCCTCGCGACCGAGCGGCTCGCGGCCTTCGGCTCGACCGCATGCAAGGCGATGTGGCGCTGCACCGCGTGCAAGGAACCGTTCGAGCACTTCAAGCCAATCTGAAGCGGCCCCACGCCCTGCAGTCCATGAGCGTCATCTTTCATCCGCTGCGCGTGCGCGAGATCGTGCCCGACACCGCCGAGGCCGTGATCGTCGCGTTCGACGTGCCCGCCGAACTGCGCGAGGTCTTCAGCTTCACGCAGGGCCAGTACCTGACCTTGCGCACCGAGATCGACGGGCTGGACCTGCGCCGCTCGTATTCGATCTGCGCCGGCGTCGACGACGGCGAGTTGCGCGTCGGCGTGCGCAAGGTCAAGGGCGGCGTGTTCTCGAACTGGATCAATGCCCACCTGAAGCACGGCGACGTCGTCAACGTGATGGCGCCGCAGGGCCGCTTCTTCGTGGCGATCGAGCCGCTCGCGCGCCGCCACCACGTCGGCATCGCCGGCGGCAGCGGCGTCACGCCGATCCTGTCGACGATGAAGACGGTGCTGGCGCGCGAGCCGCTGAGCCGTTTCACGCTGATCTACGGCAACCGCCAGCTCGCATCGACGATGTTCAAGGAAGAGATCGAAGACCTGAAGAACCGCTATCTCGCGCGCCTCGCGCTGCACCATGTGTTCTCGGACGAGCACACCGATGCGCCGTTGAGCCACGGCGTGATGAACCGCGCCAAGATCAGCGAGTTCCTTCACAGCGTCGTGCCGGCGGCGACCATCGACCATGCGTTCGTCTGCGGCCCGTTCCAGATGAACGACGAGGCCGAGGCGGCGCTGCTCGCCGCCGGCGTGCCGGAGGAGCGCATCCACATCGAACGCTTCGGTGTACCGCAGCCGGTCGGTGGTGAAGGCCCCGTCGGCGCGGTGATCCACGAGGCTCGGCCCGGCGACGCTGAAACAGCGCGCGTCACGATCATCCGCGACGGCCTGAAACGGGAAATCTCGTTCACGAAGGACCAGCCGAGCATCCTCGACGCGGCGTCGGCCGCCGGGCTCGAAGTGCCGTTCTCGTGCACCTCGGGCGTGTGCGGCACCTGCCGCGCCAAGCTCATCGAGGGCGAGGTGCGAATGGAGCGCAACTTCGCGCTCGACAAAAATGACCTCGCGAACGGTTTCGTGCTGACTTGCCAGGCCCACCCGCTGACGCCGCGGGTGGTGCTGTCGTTCGACGAGCGTTGAA
>JANMAW010000243.1:0-12129 GCA_031360005.1 Rhizobacter sp. | reverse complement strand
GTCCACGGGCCCAGGGTGCCGTCGCGGCGGTACATCTCCGGGGCCGCGAAACCCGGCGTGTACATCGGGCGGATGAAGTTGCCTTCCTTGCTCAGCACCTCGCGCGCGGCGCCGAAGTCCAGCAGCACGGCCTTGTTCTCGTTGGTGATGAAGATATTGGCGGGCTTGATGTCCAGGTGCAGCATCTTGTGCTGGTGAACGATGCGCAGGCCGCGCAGGATTTCGTCGAACAGCGAGCGGATCGTCGATTCGCGAAACACCTTGTCGCGCTTCAGATCGCGCGCCGTGACGATGAAGTCCTGCAGCGTGTCGCCCTGCAGGTAGTTCATCACCATGTAGACGGTTTCGTTCTCGCGGAAGAAATTCAGCACCGAGACAACGCTCGAGTGGCTGATCTGCGCGAGCGAACGCCCCTCCTCGAAGAAGCTCTTCAGGCCGAGCCGATACAGCGGCTGCTTCTCGGGCTTGACGCGCGGCGTGAGCTCGCCGGGCGACCGCTCCGCGAGCGACGAAGGAAGGTATTCCTTCAGCGCGACGAGGTGCCGGTCCGGGTCTTCGCAGAGGTAGACCACGCCGAAACCGCCTGCCGCGAGTTTCTTGATGACCTGATAGCCACCCACCACGGTGCCGGACGGCAATGGGGCAGGTTTAGGCTTTGACATAATCCGATTTTCTTTGGGCAATCAGCGCATGGCAGTCTACAGCATGACCGGCTACGCCACTGCGACGGCGGGCGGCACATCCACCCATGAAACGTTGGCCTCTGCGGACAATTTGGCACCCCGGGCTTCGGGCCCCGGAAGCGCCAGCATCAGCGTCGAACTGCGCTCTGTCAACGGGCGTTTCCTGGATCTCGGATTTCGACTTCCCGATGAGTTTCGTTCGCTGGAACCGGCGCTGCGCGAGTTGCTGTCGGGTGCGTTCCGACGCGGCAAGATCGAGTTGCGGTTGAACAGCCGTGCCGAGAGCGAGACTCAGTATCCGCAGCCGCAGCCCGATCAGCTGAACCGCCTGGTTCGGATTGAGAGCACGATTCAGGGCTGGATGCCAAAAGCCCAGGGGCTGTCGGTGCACGAGATCCTGCTGTGGTGCAAAGGCGGCGCCCCCGCCGAGAAGCTCGACGAAGCCGCGCTCGACGCCGCGAAACGCTGTATCGCCGGCTTGCGCGAATCACGGGGGCGCGAGGGCGAGCGGCTGGTCGTCGTGCTGATGGAGCGCCTGAACCGGCTGCGCGAATTGGCGTTGCAGGCCGAGCCGCTGGTGCCTGCGGTGGTCAGGCGCCAGCAGCAACGGTTCCTGGAGCGCTGGACCGAAGCGCTCGAAGCCAGCGGAGCTGCACAGACCGTCTCGCGCGAGGCACTGCATGAACGTGCGTTGAATGAAGCGGCGGCGTTTTCGATCCGCATCGACGTGGCCGAAGAACTGGCGCGCCTGCGATCACACCTCGACGAGATCGACCGGCTGCTCAAGGCGGGCGGCGAGGTCGGCAAGCGGCTCGACTTTCTGATCCAGGAGTTGCTGCGCGAGGCGAACACGCTCGGCTCGAAGGCCTCGGCACTCGAATTGACGAACATCTCGGTCGAGATGAAGGTCGCGATCGAGCAACTGCGCGAGCAGGTGCAGAACATCGAGTAGCGTCGCATGCCCGTCGACTACCCCGGCAACCTGTTCGTCGTCGCCGCGCCCAGCGGGGCCGGTAAATCGAGCCTCGTCAGCGCGCTGCTGCAGGTGGACTCGCACCTGGTGGTGGCAGTTTCGCACACCACACGCCCGCCGCGCGGCCAGGAGAAGCAGGACCGCGAATACCATTTCACCGATGAAGCGACCTTCCGCGCGATGGCGCTGCGCGGTACCTTCCTCGAGTGGGCCGAGGTGCATGGCCACCTGTACGGCACTTCGCGCGGCGCGATCGAGACCCGCATCACCGGCGGGCAGGACGTGGTGCTCGAGATCGACTGGCAGGGTGCGTTGCAGATCAAGAAGCTGTTCCCGAACGCGGTGCTGATCTTCATTCTGCCGCCGAACTGGGAAGAGTTGTTGCAACGCCTGCACCGGCGCGGCGAAGACCCGCCCGAGGTGATCGCGCGGCGCATGGAGAATGCACGCGTCGAAGTCTCCCAGGCCCGGCACTTCGACTTCGTTATAATCAACGCCTTGTTCGAGACGGCGCTCTTCGACCTGAAGGCGATCGTTCACTCCCAGCGGCTCAAGTACGCCGCGCTGCAAAGAAGCAAGCCTGCTGTTTTTGCCGCTCTCTCTCTCAGCTGAGTCCAGTCTCCGCCAGAGCCCTCTGAGTTGAATCCCCTTCCCCCCGGAGCAATCGCCCATGGCCCGCATCACTGTCGAAGACTGTCTCGTCAAGATCCCGAACCGCTTCCAGCTGGTGCTCGCGGCGACCTACCGCGCGCGCATGCTCAGCCAGGGCCACGCACCGAAGATCGAAACCAAGAACAAGCCCGGCGTGACCGCGCTGCGCGAAATCGCCGCCGGCGAAATCGGCATCGAGATGCTGCGCAAGGTTCCGGTCTGAACTTGTTCTGACGGGGCGGCGTCTCGTCCGGAGGCGCCTGCACCCACGGCGGGAGCCCCCATGCCGACGATCGCGCTCAATCCACGTTAAATTGCGGACATGAGCGCCCGCGCCCCCAACGCCATTCGAGAACCGGCCGCGACGGCCGCAAAGGGCAAGCGCGCCGTCACGAAGGCGGCCCCCGCCACTTCTGACGCGGCGGCGGCATCGTTCGCTGCGCTGACGCACAAGCTCGACTACCTCGAAGCCGCCGACATCAAGCGCGTGCGCGATGCGTACCGTTTCGCCGACGAAGCGCACCTCGGCCAGTTCCGCGCCAGCGGCGAGCCCTACATCACGCACCCGATCGCGGTAGCGGGCCTGTGCGCCGAATGGCGGCTCGACGCGCAGGCCATCATGGCCGCGTTGATGCACGACGCGATGGAGGACTGCGGCATCACGAAGATCGAGTTGATCGAGCGCTTCGGCGCGCCGGTGGCCGATCTGGTCGATGGCCTGACCAAGCTCGACAAGCTGCAGTTCTCGACCCGCGAGGAGTCGCAGGCCGAGTCGTTCCGCAAGATGTTGCTGGCGATGGCGCGCGACGTTCGCGTCATCCTGATCAAGCTGGCCGATCGCCTGCACAACATGCGCACGATGGACGCGATCACGCCGGCCAAGCGAACCCGCATCGCCAGTGAAACGCTCGATATCTACGCGCCGATCGCGCACCGCCTCGGGCTGAACCAGACCTACCGCGAGCTGCAGGAGCTGTCGTTCCAGCACCTGCGGCCGTGGCGCCAGGCGGCACTGGCGAAAGCGGTCTCGAAAGCGCGCGGCTACCGTCGCGACATCGTCGAGCGCATCCAACACGACGTCGACAAGGCATTCCTGCAGGCCAAGTTGCCGTTGCAGGTGTTCGGCCGCGAGAAGACACTGTTCTCGATCTACAAGAAGATGCGCGAGAAACACCTGAGCTTTGCACAGGTGAACGACATCTTCGGCTTCCGCATCGTCGTCGCGACGTTGAGCGAGTGCTACATGGCGATGGGCGTGCTGCACCAGCTGTTCAAGCCGCTGCCGGGCCGCTTCAAGGACTACATCGCGATCCCGAAGGCTAACGGCTACCAGTCGCTGCACACCACGCTGGTGAGCCCGCTCGGCACCGCGGTGGAATTCCAGATCCGCACCGAGCAGATGCACGCGGTCGCCGAGAAGGGCATCGCGGCGCACTGGCTCTACAAAAGCGGTGGCGCGCAGGTCCAGGAGGCGCAGCGCCTGGGCGCGATGTGGATGCAGTCGCTGATCGACATTCAGGACGAAACGAACGATGCGAACGAATTCCTCGAGCACATCAAGATCGACCTGTTCCCCGACGCGGTCTACGTGTTCACGCCGAAGTCGAAGATCCTCGCGCTGCCGCGCGGCGCCACGCCGGTCGACTTCGCATACGCGATCCACACCGACGTGGGTGACCATTGCGTAGCGGCCAAGGTCAACGGCGAGCCGGTGGCACTGCGCACCGAGCTGGGCAGCGGCGACGTCGTCGAGATCATCGGCACATCCGGCGCGCGGCCGAATCCGGCATGGCTCAACTTCGTGCGCACCGGTCGAGCGCGCTCGAAGATCCGCCACTACCTGAAGAACATGGAGCAGGAAGAGTCGCAGGACCTGGGCGAGAAAATGCTCGCGCAGGCGCTGCGCGCCGAAGGCCTGAAACTTCCGGGCGCCGAGCCGCCCGATGTCGCGCTGTGGCAGCAGTTGACGCGCTGGAGCGGCAGCAAGACCCGCGCCGACCTGTTCACCGACATCGGCCAGGGCCGCAAGATCGCGACCATCGTCGCGAAGCGCCTGGCGCGCCTGATGGCCGAGAACGGCAGCAGGCCCGATGCACTCACGCTGACGATGGGCCGCTACGCCGCCGACGGCGATGCCCCGTCGCAGGGGCTGGTGCTGATCGACGGCGGCGAAGGCGCGTCGGTGCAGTTCGCGCCGTGCTGCCGGCCGATTCCGGGCGACGCGATCGTCGGCTATCTGGGCCGCGGCGAACGGCTGATGGTGCACACCGGCGAGTGCAGTGTCGGCAAACGCCTGTTCGAGCGCGACAGCGAGCACTGGATGGGCGTCGACTGGGCCGAGCAGCCGGTGCGCGCATTCGAGACCGCGGTGTCGCTGCTGGTGAGCAATAGCAAGGGCGTGCTGGCGCAGGTGGCTCAGGCCGTGAGCGAGGCGGAGGCCGACATCACGCACATCGAGATGGGCAACGAGCCCGCCGCCGAAACCACCGAGTTGCAATTGCTGCTGAGCGTGCGCGACCGGCTGCACCTGGCCGACGTGATGCGTACGCTCAAGCGCGCACCGCCGGTGCTGCGCGTCGGGCGCGTCAGGCCTTAGCGCGGCTGCGACTCTGCCGGCGCCGGGTAGCGCACGGCCAACACCTCGATCTGCTCGAGCCCGCCCGGCGTCATCAACTGAACCTCGTCGCCGACCCGCGCTTTCAGCAGCGCGCGCGCGATCGGCGAGACCCAGCTGATCTCGCCCTGCAGGTTGTCGACTTCGTCGATGCCCTTGATCGTGACCGTGCGCTGGTCATCGCGCTGGTTCACGTAGGTCACCGTCGCACCGAAGAACACCTGGTCGGCACCGAAGTGCACCGACGGGTCGGCCACCTCGGCGACGTCGAGCCGCCGCGTCAGGAAGCGGATGCGCCGGTCGATCTCGCGCAGCCGCTTCTTGCCGTAGAGATAGTCGCCGTTTTCGGAGCGGTCGCCGTTCTTCGCCGCCCACGACACGACCTCGACGATCTTCGGCCGCTCCACGTCGAGCAGCTCCAGCAGTTCGGCGCGCAGCCGGGCGTATCCGGCCGGAGTCAGGTAGTTCTTCGTGCCGGTGGGCAATACCGGCGGCGCGATGTCGTCGTCGTCATCGTCGCCGGCAGCGTCGGTTTCACGCGTGAAGGCCTTGCTCATCGAGACAGTTCCACCGGGACATGCCCGGCGTCCATGATGGTGGGGAAGCTGCCATTCTGGACTGCCGGCGACCGCCCGACCCCACCAGGGTTGCACGCGGTGCGAACGACCGACGCGAGGGCATCGCTGCGCCACACGTCGCGCAGTGCGGGGACGCTTTCATTCGCGCCGAGAAATCCGTCACGCGGTATCTCGGCATACACGGTTCCACCAACAACGACCCGGGGAGAACTGTCGCCGGCAGGGCAAGCACACCGATATTCGCGGCAGACGGGGGCTTCTATCGTTCTCACATCGACAGATGAAAGGCAAACCCCGTGAACGCACTGAACCACAACACATTTCATGGCCGCCTTCACGTCGAAGGCGAAACGCGGGTCTCCGACGGGTCGCCGAGGCTGGCTCGCAGCGCCGTCACCGCCGTCGGCGCGCTGCTGACCGCTTACCTTCTCTTTGTCGCGGCCACGATGCCGAAGCAGGGCACGCGGCCCGATGTCGGCTCGTTCGCGCCGGCAGTCCCGGCGTTCGAAAACCAGTTCGATCCTCTCGAGCTGGATCTGAACGCCAGCCCTCGCAGCAGCGTGGTCGCGCTGGTCGACATCCCGTTCGACCCGCTGTTGCCGTAAAGACAGTCACCGTTCCAGGGGCGGTCGCGGCACCCGGAACGGTCGCCGTTTTTCGCGACCCGTCGCACGAGCCGACGATCGTCGGCCACGCCTCGTCGAGGCCTTGCTCATCCAAACATCTCATCCCGGCCGTGCCCGCAGCCAGACGGTGCGCAGCCGATGGCTTCGACCGCGGGCGCGGATCCGGCGCAGCGGTGTCTCGACCGGGGCCCGCCAGCGCCGCGATGGTTTCCAGAGGTCCCTCGTCGCACAGCGCACAGCGCACAGCGTCCGGCGGCCGGCGCCGGAGCAAGGCCGCGTTCGATCGCGCCGAGAGATCCGTCACACGGTGCGCACCGGCATACCGAGTTCCACCTAGAGCTCCCCGGAGAGCACCGACACCGGCAGGGCCAGCGCACCGATGGTTCCCGCAACAGTGCGCTTCTATCCTTCTCTCATCGCCAACCGAAAGGAGAGCTCCCATGAACTCACTGAGCAACCACACATTCCACCGCGGCCTGTTCGTCGAAGCCGAATCGAAGTCCGCCGCCCGGCTGCCGACGCCGGCCCGCCTCGCCGCAATCGTCGGCGTGCTGCTGGCCGCCAACCTGGTCTTCGTCGTGTCTGCCGTTTCAAGCGAAACCCCGCAACGCGACATCGGCTCGTTCGCACCGACAGTCTCGGGGATTGACAACCAGTTCGATCCGCTCGAGCTGGACCTGAACGCCACGCCGCGCGGTACCGTGGTCGCGCTGGTCGACATCCCGTTCG
This sequence comes from Rhizobacter sp., assembly GCA_031360005.1. GTDB lineage: Bacteria > Pseudomonadota > Gammaproteobacteria > Burkholderiales > Burkholderiaceae_C > LMDS01. The sequence goes on along the minus strand of JANMAW010000243.1, from coordinate 5,275 downwards.
ACCCGCTGTTGCCGTAAAGCTGTTCGCCGCTGCCGGACCGGTCGCGCACCCTCGCGGCTCGGTCCGCGCCTGTGCTCGCCGCGCTCGGCAGTCCGTTCGGCGCGCACCGATGGTCCGGGCAGACGCCGACTTCTATTCTTCTCGCTTCGCCAGCAGCAAGGCTGCCCGATCAAACATCGTTCACAGGAGACACGGCGGTGATGAACCAGCTCCCCAGACAGCGGCCCAACGACTTCCAGAATACGCTCGCCGCAGGAATGGAGGGCGCTTGCGCGCCGGAACCGTCGCCGTCGCCGTCACCGTCGCCGTCGGTGAAGCTGCTCGTGAAGGGCTTCCGCTCGATGGAGCTGCGCCTGCTCGACGGCACCGTCAAGGTGTCGCAGCGGCGCACGCCCCGGCTCGAACTGCTCACCGACGACCAGGCCCGGGCGGCCGACGTCGTGATGATTGACACGCTCGACCCGCAGGCCATGGCGTGGGCCGCCGGCCAGCGCTGGCTCGAACACACCACGGTGATCTGGGTCGACGGGGCGAGTGCAGCACCCGGCCACACCATCGTGCGCCGCCCGGTGCAGTGGCCGGTCCTGCCGATGCTGCTGGCCCGCGCGCTGGAGCAGGGGCCGAAGCGCAGCACCGACGCCATGCCGTCACGGCGCGCCGACGCGGCGCTTCCGGGGGCGGCGCGCCGGCCGGTGCTGGTCATCGACGACAGCCTGGCGGTGCGCGCGTTTCTGCGCTCGCTGCTCGAGGCCCGAGGCATCGAGGTCGATGACAGGCCCGACGCCGAGGCCGGTATCGACGCGGCGATCGCCAAGCCCTATGCCTGCATCCTGATGGACGTGCTGATGCCCGGCATCGACGGCTACGAAGCCTGCCGCCGCATCAAGGCGCGTCTGCGCTCGGACCGCGCGCCGGCGATCCTGATGCTTACCAGCAAGTCCTCGCCGTTCGACCGCATCCGCGGAAAGATGGCCGGCTGCGACGCCTACCTGACCAAGCCGCTCGACCCTGCGCAGTTGCACGAAGTGCTGGCAGGCTATCTCGATGCACCCGCGCACAGCGCCGCGCCAGCACCCGAGCGCGCGTTGGGCACAGCGCCCCGGCTCGCGTTCTAGGGCGGCGCGCCGCCCGCACCGCCTGAAATCTCAACTACGCGGCGCAATGCCCGATAAAGCAGCAGCGCCTTCACCGCCGATTCCGTCACCGATCCACCGCTCCGCAAAGGAAACTCGCCATGACCCGCACCGTCCTGATCGTCGAAGACAACCAGTCCGACCGCACCCGCCTCGAAAGGCTGCTCAGCGGCGCCGGCTACCAGGTCACGACCGCCGAGAACGGCACGCAGGCGCTGGCGGCCGTCAAACGCAGCAAGCCCGACGCGATCCTGATGGACGTGAACATGCCCGAAATGGACGGCTTCGCCGCGACCCGCGCGTTGCGCGGCGATGCCGATACCAAGGACATCCCGGTCGTGCTCGTCACCGCGAAGGATCAGAAGGCCGACAAGGCCTGGGGCCAGATGCTCGGCGCCAAGGGCTACGTGACCAAGCCTTTCACCGACGAGCAAGTGCTGACCCAGGTCCGCGCGCTCTGAGGCCGCCTCGTCCGCTGTCCCACCCCTTCCGGAGAACACCATGTCCAAAGTACTCATCGTCGACGACGCGCAGATCGACCGCCAGAACCTCGAGCGCATCGTCGCGGATGCCGGTCACCAGGCGCTGACCGCCGACTCCGGCAAGCAGGCGCTGCTGCGCGCGAAAAGCGACCGGCCCGACGTCATCCTGATGGACGTGAACATGCCCGAGATGGACGGCTTCGCCGCGACGCGCCAGCTCAAGGCCGACGACGCGACCAAGCACATTCCGGTGGTGTTCGTGACCGGCAAGAACCAGAAGGCCGACATGGCCTGGGGCCAGATGCTCGGCGCCAAGGGCTACATCACCAAGCCCTACACCCGCGAGCAGATCCTCGAGCAGATCAAGGCCTGAGGCGAACGCCGTGCAAGCAACCGCCCCTGCCAGCCCCGCCGCGCCGCTGGCGCAGCGCGGCGTGCTGCCGATGACGCCGACGCAGGCGTTGACGCGCGGGTTCGATCTCGACCCCGCGGTAGCCGACGTGCAAGACGAACCGGCGCGACTGCGCCCGGACGCCGCGTCACGCGATGCCGCAGAACAGCGCCGGCAGGGGTTCCGGGTCGGCGGGCTGCGCCTGATGATCCGCTACGAAGACGGCAGCGAGCTGACCGAGATGCCGGAGGTCTATCGACTGCCCAACGTTCCCGGCTGGTTTTGCGGCATGGCGAACCTGCACGGGATGTTGACGCCGGTGTTCGATCTCGCAAACTACCTCGGCATCGAACCCGACCCGCAGGCCAAGCGCATGTTGCTGGTGCTGTCACGCGGCGCCGACGCCGCCGGCGTGGTGATCGACGGCCTGCCCGAGCGGCTGCGCTGGTCGGATGCCGACCGTGCAGACGCCAGGACCGCGCCGCTGCGCCTGGCTCCCCACCTGAACGGCGCCTGCCTGATCGGCGAGCGACTCTGGTTCGACGTCGAATGCGATGCGCTGCTCGACGCGCTGGAGCAATCGATGCGGTCACAGCAATGAACGAGGTGCGCCGCGAAGAACCGCGACGCGCCGACCGAGCGCGCAATCCGAGACTCTGAAAGGAAGAATCATGAAAACCTCGAGCAACACCACAATCCCGCGCAGTCTGTTCAGCAGCGGCGGATCGATGATTTCAGACCGGCTGGCAAGGCTGGTTCGCATCACTGTGACCGCCTTCGTCGTGCTGCTGGTCGCCTACCTGATCTCCGCGGTGACCACTTCACTTCGGGTGGGAGCGCAGCGCGATCTTGGCTCGTTCGCGCTCACGGTCTCGGAGTTCGAGCAGCAGTTGCTGCAGATGCGACGCAACGAGAAGGACTTTCTGGAGCGCCGCAACAAGGCCGAACTCGACAAGCACACGCTTAGCCACGACAAGGCGGTCGCTGCACTGCAGAAGGCGCGCGCCAACCCGCAGGCCACCGTCGACGACATCAAACAGCTCGATGCCGTGTCCCAGTCGGTCGCGGCCTACCGCAAGGCCTTCCTCGCGACCGCCGATGCGCAGATCGCGTTGGGCCTGGACGAGAACTCGGGTTTGCAAGGCGCGCTGCGCAAGGCGGTGCGCGAAGCTGAAGCCAGCGTCCTGACCCTCGGCTTGCTGGAGGTCGAGGTCGGCGTGCTGACGCTGCGTCGCCACGAGAAGGACTTCATCCTGCGCGAACGCGACGAATACGTGACGAAGCACGCGAAGGAAATGACCGAAGTGAACAAGCTGGTCGCCGGCGCCCGGATCGAACCGGTGGTCAAGCAGCGCCTGACCGAATTGCTGGCGACCTACGACAAGACGTTCCGCGAGTTCGTCGCCGGCACCTTCGCGGTGAACAAGTCGATTGCCGAAGCGCGCGCCGCGGCGCACGCTGCCGAAGAGCCGGTGCCGCAAATTGTCGCGAAGGCCGCCGAACGCGGCACGTCCGCGGCCGCGATGTCAGCGCTGACGCTGACGCTGTCCGCCGTCGGCGTCGCCGCGGCGCTGATCTTCGTGGCCGTGCTGCTGTGGCGCAGCCTGGGCACCGTGCGCCGTTCGATCACGTCGTCGGTGGGCCAGCTGCAAGACACCGTCGAGCGCGTGCGTGCCGGGGAAGACGTTCACGGCGCCAATGCGATCACGACCGACGACGAGATGGGCCTGGTCTGGAAGTCGGTGGACGCCCTGCTCAACGACCGCCTGACAGCGCAGCGCAAGGCCGAGGCCGAGAACGAACAACTCAACAACTCGGTGATCGCGATTCTGCAGGCCGTGAACCAGCTTTCGCAACGCGACCTGACCGCCAAGGCGCCGGTCTCGACGGACATGATCGGCACGGTATCGGACTCGATCAACGCGCTGACCGACGAGACCACCAAGGTGCTGCGCGGCGTGAACCTGATCGCCGGCGAGGTGGCGCGGGTGTCGGGCAACGTGAAGGGCCAGGCCGACCTGGTGTCCAAGACGGCCGAGGACGATCGCCAGAACGTCGGCTTGATGATCAAGTCGCTCGGCGAGTCGACACTGTCGATGAACCAGATGGCGGTGCTGGCCGAGCAGTCGAACCACAGCGCCGGACAGGCCACCGACGCGACCGCCACCGCGCTCGAGACGGTGAACGCCACGGTCAAGGGCATGGAATCGATCCGCGAGACGATTGCCGAGGCCGAGAAGCGCATCAAGCGGCTCGGCGAGCGCTCGCAGGAAATTACCGGCATCGTGAACCTGATCAACACCATCTCGGAACGCACCCACGTGTTGGCGCTGAACGCCTCGATGCAGGCGGCGGTGGCGGGGGAAGCGGGCCGCGGCTTCGCGGTGGTGGCCGAAGAAGTGCAGCGCCTCGCGGAAAGCTCGCGCAACGCCACGCAGCAGATCGGCACGCTGGTGAACAACATCCAGCTGGAGACCAACGAGACGATCAGCACGGTGAATCGCACCATCGGCCAGGTGGTGCAGGGCTCGGAGCAGGCCCAGAAGGCTGGCGACCAGATGCGCGTCACGCAGGGCATCACGGCGCAGTTGGTGGCGCAGGTGCGCCGCATCGGCGAATCGTCGGACCAGCAGAAGTTGATGTCGGCGCAGATGCTCGAGTCGGTGCAGCAAATGGGGCGAAGCTCCGAGCGCACGGCGCAGCAGATTGGCGCGCAGAACGTGGAGACCGATTCGCTGCTCGACTCGGCGCGCCGGCTGGTCGAATCGGTCAGCGTGTTCAAGCTGCCGCAGGCAGCCTGAACACCGGCCGCTGTGCCGCGCCCCGCGAGGAACCGAAGCCGTGAAACTCAACGACCTGATCGACGCGCTGGCCTCCGAGATCGAGCTGGCCCGCCCACAGCTCGACCGCTGCCTGGACGAACTGGCCGTGCTCGATGTCGACGACGCAGCCTTCATGGACGCCCTCGACCACTACACCGGCCAGGCCCAGCGCATGGGCGAGGCCGCCGAGATGGCGGGCTTCCCCGGCCTGCAGGCGGTGTGCGCGCACGTCGTCGAGAACAGCCTGCTGCTGGCAGCATTGCCGCGCGAGGAGCGTGGCCCGCTGCTCGCGTTCCTGCGCGGCTGGCCGCCGCTGATCGTGTTCCACCTGCGACTGCTCGACGACCCGTCGACGGCGGCCGGCCTGGTCGACCACCTGCGCGGCGCGCCGAACCCGATGGAGGAGGAGCAGGCGCTGAAGGTGATGCACATGCTCGGCGCGATGCC
>JANMAW010000220.1:0-4811 GCA_031360005.1 Rhizobacter sp. | reverse complement strand
TCGCGCTCGGTCACCAGCGAGTTCTCGACCGCATCGGGGTCGGCGTAGCCCATCGACATGCCGCACACCACCTGCTCGTTGTCGGGCGCGCCGACGTGCGCGCTGATGATGCGGTGGAACTGCATGAATGCGGCCTGCGGGCAGGTGTCAAGGCCGTGCCCGCGCGCCGAGATCATGATGCTTTGCAGGAACATGCCGTAATCGAGCCAGCTGCCCTGACGCAGGATGCGGTCGATCGTGAACATCAGGCCGACCGGTGCGCCGAAGAACTCGTAGTTGCGGCGGTGCTGCGCATGCATGCGCTCCTTGTCGGTCTTGGCGATGCCAAGCAGGCCGTACAGATCCCAGCCGACCTTGCGGCGCCGGTCGATGAACGGCGACTTCCATTCGGTCGGGTAGTAGGCGTATTCCTCGGTGTGGGTGGCGCGCTCGACGGGGTCGTCGTAGGCCGTCGCGATCTTGCGCGACAGCCCGGCCTTGGCATCGCCCGTCAGCACATACACCTTCCAGGGCTGCGTGTTGGTGCCCGACGGTGCGCGCGCCGCGACGGCAAGGATCTCTTCGATCGTCTCGCGCGGCACGGGTGTGGGCAGAAAGGCGCGCAGCGAGCGGCGGGTCGTGATCGCGGCATCGACGAGCGCGATCTGTTCTGGAGTGGGGGTCACAGCAGTCCTTGCAGGGTCTCGAACAGGGCGGGTGGCAGCGGCGTCGGGCGACGCGTTTCGCGGTCGACATAGACGTGGATGAAATGGCCGCAGGCGGCGGTCAGCGGCTCGCCGCCACCGAACAGGCCGATCTCGTAGCGTACGCTCGACACGCCGAGCCGCGCGACGCGCAACCCTGTGTCGACGGTCTGCGGGAACGCCAGCGGCGAAAAGTAGTTGCAATGCGTTTCGACCACCAGGCCGATCACCGGGCCGCGCCGCACGTCGAGCACGCCGGCCTCGATCAGGTAGCGGTTCACGACGGTGTCGAAGTAGCTGTAGTAGACGACGTTGTTGATGTGGCCGTAGGCGTCGTTGTCCATCCAGCGCGTCGAGATGCTGCTGAAGTGCCGATACGCGCTGCGCGGTTGCGCTCCCGGTCGGCTGGCGGTGATGCTCGGATTCGCTGCGGTCATGGTTGCGTATTGTTCCACTGCTGCCAGCTGGCCAGCGCCGCGCGGATCGTTCCCAGATGAACCTGCACCGTGTCGTCGACGATGCGCCCGTAGCCGCCGGCCATCGACAGAGCGACCGGGATGCCGCGCTGGCGCGCCGCAGCGAGCACGCGGCGGTCGCGTTCGGCCAGGCCCGCGGTGCTGAGCTTCAGGCGCCCCAGTCGGTCGCCTTCGTGCGGGTCGGCTCCGGCAAGATAGAAGATCAGGCCGGGTGGCACGTGCTGATGGCGGTGCCAGAGTTCGGCCAACGCATCGTCGAGCGCGCGCAGGTAGGCCTCGTCGGTGCAGCCATCGGGCAGGTCGACATCGAGGTCGCTGCGCTCCTTGCGGAACGGGAAGTTCCTGGCGCCGTGCAACGACAGCGTGAACACGGTCGGGTCGTCCTGGAAGATCGCCGCGCTGCCATTGCCCTGATGCACGTCGAGATCGATGATCGCGACCCGCAGCAACTGCCGGCGCGCGCGGTGCCATTCGGCCTGCATCAGCCGCGCAGCCACCGCGGCGTCATTGAACACGCAGTAGCCGCCACCCTTGTCGGCCGTGGCGTGATGCGTGCCGCCCGCGAGGTTCGTGGCCACCCCGGTGGCGAGTGCGGCGCGCGCCGCCGAGATCGTCGCGCCGACTGATCGGCGCGCGCGCGCGACCATCGCCTCGCTCCACGGGAAGCCGATCTCGCGTTGCTGTGCCGCGCTCAGCGTGCCGTCGATGACCGCGGCCAGATAGCCCGGCGTGTGCGCCAACGCGAGTTCGCCGTCGCTCGCCGGGAGCGCCTGGCACATCTGCAACCCGGGGAGTTCGTCGAGCTGCTCGCGCAGCAGCCGGTATTTCGCCATCGGAAAGCGGTGTCCCGGTGGCAACGGCAACACGAACTGGTCGGCGTAGAAGGCTTGCATCGGCATGGTCCGCGCCGATTGTGCCGGTCGCCGGACCCACGGCGCAGGCACGTTCGCGGTTCAACGTGCCCATCATGCGGCGGCTTTGGCGCGCAGGCAGTAGGCGACGGTCGGACGCGCTGGTCTAGGAATTCGTCCCTAGAATGCTGCGGCGCAACAAAAAGCTTTGTGGAAGGCCGGAATGTCGCTATACTCCATTCCATGTTGCAGTGCAGCATTCCTGCACAAGAACACCGTCCGAACCTTTTCTCAACCGACCTCAGGAGTTTCACCATGATGACCGCTGACCAATTGATGGCTGCCCAAAAATCCAACATCGAAGTACTTTTCGGCCTGACCACGAAGGCCTTCGAAGGCGTCGAAAAGCTCGTCGAACTGAACCTGCAAGTGGCACGCGCCGCGATCGGCGAAGTCGCCCAGAACACCAAGGCCGTGCTGTCGGCCAAGGACGCGCAGGAGTTCATGGCTCTGCAAGCCAGCTTGCTGCAGCCGGCTGCCGAGAAGGCCGCCGCTTACAGCCGCCACCTGTACGACATCGCCGCTGCCACCAGCGCCGAAGTTAACAAGGTTGCCGAGGCCACCAGCACGCAAGCGCAGTCGCAGTTCCTGTCGGTTGTCGACGGCGCGATGAAGAACGCACCCGCCGGCAGCGAGAACGCCGTGGCGTTGATGAAGTCGGCCGTGGCGGCAGCGAACACTGCGTTTGAAGGTGTGCAGAAAGCAGTGAAGCAGGCCGGTGATGTGGCTGAGGCCAACTTCGAGGCGATCAGCGCCAGCACGTCGAAGGCCGCGCAAGGCGCGACCAAGTCCAAGCGCGCCGCCTGACGCCGCAGGGCGGGGTTTCGGATTCGGACTTTTTAGTGGCCGCCTGAACTTCGCCGGGGGCGCATCTTTGAGTGGGACCCACGGGCATCGCCCGGCGTCTTCCTGAAGCTTGCCTCCTCGGTACCTGATCCCTTACTTCAAGGTACCTTCGCGGCCCGGTGTCCCACCGGGCCGTTTTAGTTTGTGGCGGGTTCTGTGCCGATGGATCGCGATTTGGCGCTCCAAGAATTAAAAGCGATGCAAGGAAAACCGCCACCGGGCAACAACCTGTTCCCGCTGATGAACGAACCACCAGCAGCAGCGCCTGCACGCCACTAGCTCCGAGCCTCTGAAAGGCAGGCAGCACCGTCGATCATCGACCGATGCTCGGCCCTTTCGAAGAAAGCCGAACCGCGAATGTAGGATGTAGTGCCCGAATCACGCGCAAGCTCGATCGACCCAGCGAACCGCGCAGACCTGCATGTGGATTTGCGCACATGTGATGCGAACCCGGGTCTCGTGCGTCTCATGCATCGGTGCTCGCGGTCCGCGTCGCGAAGATCGTCGCAGTGGAGGCAAAGGGCCGTGCCGTGCAACGAGCGCTCTCGAATTCGTTCACAGCTCGCGCAACACAGACCGATCATTTGCGGACGCGCCGTATTCCCGATGGTGGCTCGCGCAGTCAACCTGCGCATGACGCCTCGGTTTGTCCCTGACGCAAGAAAGAAAAACGGGCTGCGGCGTTTCTGCTGCAACCCGTTGATTGTGTTGGCGGAGTGGACGGGGCTCGAACCCGCGACCCCCGGCGTGACAGGCCGGTATTCTAACCAACTGAACTACCACTCCATGTGGCTTCCGCGGCGGTGTTCACGCTACGCAAGTGCCACGAAACTTGGCGTCCCCTAGGGGATTCGAACCCCTGTAATCACCGTGAAAGGGTGGTGTCCTAGGCCTCTAGACGAAGGGGACTTCAAACTTTCTTCGCCACTTGACTGCGGTGTGCTTTCCCGACATGTTGGTGGAGGTAAGCGGGATCGAACCGCTGACCTCTTGCATGCCATGCAAGCGCTCTCCCAGCTGAGCTATACCCCCTGATTCCGTCGCGACGCGCAAACGCTGTTTGGATGCCGCTCGAAACCTTCGGTTCAGCCATCGCAATATCAAGCGAGACTGCGATTATAGCCAGCTTTTTTCAGGCCATTTTCAAACGCTCGAGCACGGTTTCGCGCGTGAAAAGTTCGAGCACTGCATCGATCGACGGCGTCTGCGAACGCCCGCAAACGAGTACCCGCACCGCGGGCGCGAGTTGCGGCATCTTGAGGTTGTGCGCAGCGAGGGTCACCTTGATCGCCGCGCCGATGGCCGCCTTGCTCCACTGCGCAGTTTCAAGCTTGCCGCGCAGCGTCTGGAGTGCCGGGCGAACGGGGTCGGTCAGATGTGCAGCGATGTCTTCGGATGACGGGCTGACGTCGGCGAAATACATCGCGAGCCATTCGGCGAGTTCGACAGTCGTCGTGCAGCGGTCCTTGAACAGCGCACACATCCGGGTCAGAGATTCGCCGGAACCCACCTGAACGCCGCGTCGCTTCAACTGGTCCGTGACGAGCGCCGCCAACGCAGCATCGTCGGTCTGCCTGATGTAATGGGCGTTGACCCACGCGAGCTTCGCCGCGTCCCATTGCGCCGGGCTCTTGGACAGGTGCCCGCCGTCGAACCACTGCACCAGCTGCGCGCGACTGAAGAGCTCTTCATCGCCATGGCTCCAGCCCAGGCGCGCCAGATAGTTGAGCATCGCCCCCGGCAGGTAACCCGCTTCCTCATAGGCCGTGACGCTGACCGCACCGCGCCGCTTGGAGAGCTTGTGACCATCGTCGCCGAGAATCACCGGCAGGTGACCGAAGAGCGGCAGCGGTGCCCCCAGCGCGTTGAAGATGTTGATCTGCCACGGCGTGTTG
>JANMAW010000202.1:0-2172 GCA_031360005.1 Rhizobacter sp. | reverse complement strand
GGCGGCATGTCTCAGTACCCGACCGCCTGCCCGTCGCGACGCGAGTCGCTCGCGGCCACGTAACCATCGTCCAGGTCGTCGGACAGCTTCCAGATGAACTGGCCGCTGCCGTAGTCCATGTAGGCATCGGGCACGGCTTCGAAGCGGTGGCCCAGCGCCTTCAGGCCACTGACCAGCGAGGGCGCCATCGTCGATTCGAAGTCGACACCCAGCCCGCTACCGACCTTCCAGCGCGGCGCGTCGCAGGCGGCCTGCGGCTGCTGGCGATGCGTCAGCATGCGCACCAGCGTCTGCAGGTGGCCCTGCGGCTGCATGTTGCCGCCCATCACGCCGAAGCTCATCTGCGGCCGCATCTGGCCTTTCACGTCGCGCATCAGAAACCCCGGGATGATGGTGTGGAACGGCCGCTTGCCGCCGGCCACGACGTTCGGGTGCGTTTCGTCCAACGTGAAACCGTAGCCGCGGTTCTGCAGGCTGACGCCGGTGCCGGGCACGACGACGCCGCTGCCGAAGCCCATGTAGTTCGACTGGATCAGGCTGACCATCATGCCGCGCTCGTCGGCCGCGGTCAGGTAGATCGTGCCGCCGCTGGGCGGCATGCCGTGGGCGAAGTCGCTCGCGCGGCGCGCGTCGATCAGCTTCGCGCGCTCGGCGAGGTAGGCGTCGCCGAGCAGGTCCGCCGCGCTTACCTGGGTCATGAAACGCGCGTCGGCGACCCAACGGTAGGTGTCGGCAAACGCCAGCTTCATCGCCTCGATCTGCAGGTGCTGCGATTCGACGCTGTCGACGGGCAGGCGAGCGAGGTCGAGCTTTTCCAGCATGCCCAGCGCCATCAGCGCCGCAATGCCCTGCCCGTTTGGCGGTATCTGGTGCACGCTGTGGCCGGCGAAATCCTTGCGGATCGTTTCGACCCACTCGGGCCGGTAGTTCGCCAGGTCGGCGAGCGCCATGCTGCCGCCGTTCGCGCTCGAATGCGCCACCAGCTTCTCGGCAATCTCGCCGCGGTAAAAGGCCTCGCCCTGGGTCAGCGCGATTCTCCGCAGCGTCGCACCGGCCTCCTTGAACACGAAGCGCTCGCCGGGCCCGGGCGCCCGGCCGCGCGGCATGAAGGCTTCGGCGAAGCCCGGCTGGGCTTTCAGTTCCGGCACCTGCCGCCCCCATTTGTCGGCGACGATGCGGCCGACGCCGTGGCCGCGCTCGGCGAGCTCGATCGCGGGCTCCAGCAGGTCGGCGAACGGCAGCTTGCCGAAGCGCGTCGACAACGCGACCCAGCCGGCCACCGCGCCCGGCGTCGTGACGCTGTCCCAGCCGCGCTGCGGAAAAGCGTCGCCGTGCTTGCGGCGAAAGTACGCCGGATTCCATGCCGCCGGTGCGACGCCCGACGAGTTCAGGCCGTGGGGTTGCTGACCGTCCCACAGGATCGCGAAGAGGTCGCTGCCCAGGCCGTTCGACACGGGTTCGACGATCGTCAGCGCCGCCGCCGTGGCAATCGCCGCGTCGACCGCGTTGCCACCCTTGAGCAGCATGCGCAGCCCGGCCTGGGACGCCAGCGCTTGCGAGGTCGCGACAACGTTGCGTGCGAACAGCGGGCTGCGGATGGTCGGGTACGGGTTGTTCCAGTCGAAGTTCATGGGGTTCGGTCCGTTGGATTGAAGGTCAGCGCTGGCGCGGGTCGAGCGCATCGCGCAGGCCGTCGCCGAGCAGGTTGAACGACAGCACCAGCAGGAAGATCGACAGCCCCGGCCAGATCGCCATCCACGGCGCATTGTCGATGTAGTTCTTCGCGGTGTTGAGCATGCTTCCCCAGCTCGGCGCCGGCGGCTGCTGGCCGAGCCCGAGGAACGACAGGCTGGCTTCGGCGATCACCGCGGCGGCGATCGCCAGCGTCGCCTGCACGATCAGCGGCGCGGCAATGTTGGGCATCACGTGGCGCAGCGCGATGCGCAACGGCGAGTTGCCGACCGCGCGCGCCGCCTCGATGTAGTCCTCGACCTTGACGTTGAGCACCTGCGCGCGCGTCAGGCGCACGAAGATCGGGGTCGCCGAGACGCCGATCGCGATCATCGCGTTCGTCAGGCTCGGGCCGAGGAAGGCGGCGAGCGCGATCGCCAGGATCAGGAACGGGCAGGCCAGAAAGGCGTCGGTGACGCGCGAGATCAGCCCGTCGACGAC
>JANMAW010000188.1:0-2967 GCA_031360005.1 Rhizobacter sp. | reverse complement strand
CGGCCCGTCCCGGGGATCACGAATGGCCCGACATGATCGGCCGGGATCGGCACCGGCGGTGCCGATGAGCTGTGGTCGATGGCATCGCGGCGAGACGGCTTGCTGGCGTGAAGATCATTGCGCATGGATGGCTCCCGAAGTGACGCTTTCATGATGGCGACAACGTTACGCTTTGACACCACTTCATTCAAGGGGGTGCGCAACACCATCCCGGGGGGAAAATAAACCCCGGCCGCCTCTGGTGGCAGCAAGAAAATGCCGGGGAATCCCCCGGCCCACCCCCATGGTCGCCGAGGAAAGTTGTGCCGAAAAGAGACAGCTCCGCCGCCCGACACGCCATCCCGCCATGCGGCGCTCCATCGCGGTCCTGCTGATCGGCGCGCTCGCGGGGTGCGGCACGTCGACGCCGGCGCCCTCGGGTCCGCGCGCGGCGCCAGGGGCAACTGCGCCAACGACCAGGACGTCGCTGGCTGCGGAACATCGACGTCTGGCAGACCTGTTCCGTGGTACGCCGGTCGTCTTCGCGCTGCAGAGCGACGGCAGCCTTCAAGTCGAAGTGCCGTTGCGCTTTAGCTTCGACCGCGGTCGCGCTGCGGTGAAGCCGCCGCTGGCCGCGGTACTCGATCGGGTCGCGCGCGGCCAGCGCAACGAGTCCACCCGGCTGGTGGTGACCGCGCCGAGCGACCCGGGCTCCAAAGGTCTGCTGCTGGGCACCAGCAGGGCCATCAACATGCGCGCCTATCTCGTGGAGCGCGGGGTCGCCGCGCCCCGCTTCTCGATCGCGGCGGTGGCACGCGGCGGTGTCGTCAAGATCGTCGTCGCAGATCCGGCAGTGCTGTGATTGGGGCGGCGCCAAGCGCCTCCAATTCACTCTCGAACCTACCTTTGACGACACGCACCGGCTGAAATCGCCTGCCGCGATGGCGACGATCGCAGCGCCGGGTCACGCAGTGTCACGTTCGGGTCGGCCCGGTCGGCACAACGCCGCCACAACGTCCGACTGCGTGATGATTCCCACCAGCCGGTCCCCTTCGCCGACGATCGGGATGTGGTGGTGGCCGGTGCTGCCGAACAGCGGCACGAGTTCCGCCAGATGCCGGTCGACGCTGGCAACGCGCACCTGGCGCGTCATGATCTGGCCCACCCGCTCCGCAGTCGGCACGGCGGTACGGGCCGCTGGGTCGCGCGGCTGCTTGGCGAACCCGACGTTGCCGTCGACGCCGGCGGCGCGCATGAAATCCGCAGGCGTGACGATGCCGACGATGCCGCCGGCGGCATCGACCACCGGCAAGGCCTTGATGCGGTGCTCGCGGAATAGCGCCCAGGCCTGCTGCAGCGGCGTGCCGTGGCTCACGGTGATGAGCTGGCGCGACATGATGTCGCTGCAGCGGATGTTCGCGAGCTTGCGCTGATAGGCGTGCAGCTGCGTGTCCTCGAGCAGCGCCTTCAGATCGTCGCGGCTGATGTCGAGGACCTGGTTGTAGCGCGCGATGATGGCGTCGAGGTCGGCGTCCACCGGCTCATCGTCAGCGCCGCGCGCCGCTCCTGCCACGGGCGCCGGCTGCATGTGCGGGTAGGCGCGCCGCGTCGCGTGGTTGTACGCGATGCCTGCTGCCACCAGCAGCACCGCGTTGGCCAGCACCGGAAACAATGCGAAGGCCGGGTCGCCGACACCGTTCAGCGCCACGAGCAGCGCCGAAGCGCCGCCGGGCGGGTGCAGGCAACGCAGCGCAAACATCAGGGCGATCGCCAGGCCCACGGCGAGTGCCGCTGCGACCGTCGGTGGCGCGATCCAGCGCACGCAGGCGATGCCCACAAGCGCCGACAAGGTATTGCCGCCGATGACGGGCCAGGGTTGCGACATCGGACTCGCCGGCAGCCCGAACACCAGCACCGCGCTGGCACCCATCGGTGCGACGAGCCAGGGCCAGACGGCGGCCGCGGGCCCGCCGATCGAATGGCACAACCATCCGGTGACCAGGATGCCCAGCGCGGCTCCGGCAGCCACCCGCAGGCGCTCGCGCCGGTCGACGGCGACCGACGCGGGCCACAGTGCACGCACCCACTGCGTCACGGCTGAAGGGTTCGAACGAGCGGCGTCGTTGCGCGGGGAAGGCGTCGTCAAGCGGAGTGTCCGGGGTGCGTGTGGCGTGGCATGTTAGCGGGCGAAAACCGGAATTCGCGCATCCCGCCGCGAGCGATCGGGCGCCGCGGGTGGCGTCCGCACCGCCGCCGGCGCTCCGCGCTATGCGCGGATGCCGCGGCAGGGCGAGCGCCCCGTGCCCTTCAACGCTTGTGGTACGACGGGGCGAGCCCGTACACCGGTGTCGCGAGGCCTTCCATGCGCGCTTTCAGCTGCAGCGCCAGGAACTGCGAGTAATGGCGTGACTGGTGCAGGTTGCCGCCGTGAATCCACAGGTTCGGCACCTGCGTCGGCTTCCACATGTTGCGCAGCTCGCCTTCCCATGGTCCGGGGTCTTTCGGCGTGTCGGAGCCCAGGCCCCACACCTTGCCGACCTTGTCTGCCACTTCGGGCGAGATCAGATCGGCGAGCCAGCCGTTCATCGACCCGTAGCCGGTGGCGTAGACGATCAGGTCGGCAGGCAGTTCGGTGCCGTCGCTGAGCGTCACCGACCGCGCGTTGATGCGCTCGATGCTCACGCCGCTGCGCAGCTTGATGCTGCCGTTGGCCACCAGCTCCGACGCGCCGACGTCGATGTAGTAGCCGGAGCCGCGCCGCAGGTACTTCATGAACAGGCCCGAGCCGTCGGCGCCGAAATCGAGCATGAAGCCGGCCTTCTCGAGCCGCGCGTACAGGTCGGCATCGCGCTTCTTCATCTCGTCGTACACCGGCACCTGAAGCGGCGCCATGATCTGGTACGGGATCGACGCGAAGATCAGGTCGGCCTTGTCGGTCGTCACGCCGGCCTTGACCGCGGCCTCGGAGTACAGCCCGCCGAGCGCCAG
>JANMAW010000164.1:0-6723 GCA_031360005.1 Rhizobacter sp. | reverse complement strand
GGCTTGTAGCTGACGAGCGGGTTGTACGCGAGGCCGTTGCATTGCGATGCCCTGGGCCCGTACTTGGTCGACCCCATGTTTGCCTCGTCCGGCAGGTAGTCAAGCGCCATACTGCCCGAGTCGTCGAGGATGAACAGCAGGTTCGGCCTGATCGAGGTCGGCGTCGAGGTGCTCAATGGCTCGGAGGCGATATCGGTCACCGCGGCGACGGCAGCCTGGCCGAACCCCGCGAGCATTGCGATCAACGTCAATGCCCGAACCAGCGTTCGCTGGGAGAGTCGTGAGGTGCTGTTCATGGAGTTCTCCGTCGTCGATCGACGATTTAGAAATGGACGATGGTTTCGGTGAAGGCGACAGAATTCCGGCCGCCCACGGTGCGCACGATGATTCGGTAGTAGGGGCTGGTGCTGAGGTTGCTGACACGCAGTTCCTGGCCCACCTCGACGCGACCGCGCGATACCGCATCGGTCAGCGCGGCCCCCACCGGCTTGGCGCAGGAGTTGCTCACGCCTTGTGCCCCCACCGCCGGACACAGCCGCGAGATCAGGTACTTCGCACTGTTGCCGCCGACCGTGACCTGCGCGGACGCCAGCAGGTTGCAGGTGGTGTAGGTGCCGGCCGGCATCGAAGCGCAGTCATCGAGGTCCCAGTCGATCAGCGCAAGCTTGTTCGCCGCGCTCGTGACCCGGCCGGTCGGATCGAGCGAGTCGAGCGATGTTGCGTAGTAGCCCGGGGGACTGTTGGCGCTGAGCGAGGCCGGGTTCGCCTGGATCCACGCAATGGCGAGTTCGGTGGCCCGGTCGCTGGCGCTGGTGGCGTCCTGCTTGAAGCCGAGATTGCCGATCACCTGCGCGCCGGTGTCGACCGAGCGCAGCAGCGCGACCGACGCCAGCGACAGCGCCGCGAGCGCGATCAGCGCGAACAGCAGCGAGACGCCGCGTTGCCGGCGTGGCCTCGTGGTGCGATGGTGCAGGGTGAACACGGTCTTGAGTCCTCGCTCTATGATTTCCAAAGCATGTTGCGCAGCGGGATCACGGTGTCGAACAGCTTGTAGCGGTAGCGGCGCCAGTCGGTCAGGTGATCGACGTTCATCGTCACGCACTTGCTCGTGCCGCAGGCCGTGGAGCCGGTCGTCGGCGGCGTGTTGCCCACGTTCCATACCGGGTTCGCGCTGGTGACGTCCTCTTTCTCGTACTGAGCGCTGCGCGTGACGATCGCCAGGCGGATGGCCAGAACCTGGAGCCACTGCGCATTGGTGGTCGGCGTGACGTCGTTCCACACGTCGATCGCACCGTCGGCATCGGTGTCCTTGCCGTACAGCGCTTTCATGTTGATGACGTCGGGCTGGATGTCGGCAGTCGTTCGCGTGTTCGGGTTGTCGAAGTCGAAGCTCTGCAGCTGCAAGGTGTTGCCGACGATCTGGTAGGTGTTGTCGACCAGCGTTCCCATGTTGATCAGCACGCTGCCGTCGCCATAGGCCACGGTCGCGGTGGGATTCCATTTCGCGGCGTCGTCGGCGCGCGGCACGGCTTCGGCCGACGGCGTTGCGCTCACCTGGAAAACCCAGCAGGGCTGCGTACTGTCGACGGCCACCAGGGCCAGATCGCCTGTCTTCAGGCCGAGCGTCGCGGTCACCGGGACCGAAACGCCGGCGACCGGAAACGCGGGCGGAATCACCCGTGTCGGCACCGAATAGGTGGTCTTCGAACTCGCCAGAACCCGGATCGCGTCGCCGATGCTGCCGGCGGGCCGGTCGATCTGGCGCGTGATGACGACCGGTGCGAGCCGGTCCGGGAAGCCGGTGGGCACGGCACCGTTGAAGCGCGCATTGATCGGGCACCCGAGCACGTCCGGGCTGCTGGTCAGGCCGTAACCGGCCATCTGCACGTCGCGCTGCAGCGCATACAGCGCGAGCGCGCCATTGACCTGCGCATCGGCTCCGCCACTGGTGGTGCGGCTCTGTCCTTCGGACACCAGCAACACCTGCGATATCACGATGACCGCGAGCAGGCCGATCAACATGCCCACCATGAGTTCGACCAGCGTGACCCCGCGCTGGCGGGCGACGCAGAGCAGCAGGCGAGTGCGTGACGGAATGCTCATGGCCCGTTCATGGCAATCGCCGTGCTCGTTGTGAAGGTGTGCGGCTCTTCGTTCGACTTGGTCCACTGGATCGAGATCGTCACGTTGGTGGTGGCGACGTCGACCGTGGCAGTTCCGCTCGGCAACGCCGCGGCGACCCTGGCGGCCCAGTCGCTGCACCGGTCGTATCCGCCGCAGGAGGCGGTGGCGTAATTCGGCAGATTCGCCGGCCGGTCGGACCACATGGTTCCGATCAACTGGTTGGCGAGGAAGGCGGCCTCGGCGCGCAACTTGGACGTGGTCTGTGCCTGGGTCATCGTGGCCTGCAAGCCGACGACACCGAGCACGCCAAACGAAAAGATCAACAACGCAACCAGCGCCTCGAGCAGCATGAAGCCGCGGGCCGAACGCCGGGGGTGTCGAAGCTGGGAGGAAAGGGGGCGATTCATCATGGCCTCAGCACTTGCGCGGGTCGGTGGAAGACGTGACCTTGATGTCGCAGGTGCGGACATTGCCGCCGGCGCTCAACAAGATTCGCAGGGCCCGGTAGTCGCCGCCGGAGACCTGGTTGTCGACATCGATTCGGGCCAGCGGAGTTGCGTCGGCGACCCGGCCGAAGCCGTTGAAGGTGACGCTGCTGGCTGGGGTGTTATCGGTCTGAAGTGCCGATACGACGACGTTCTTGCCGCCCACTCCGCCGCCCTGTTTGTTGACGATGCGAGGTGTCAAGGTATCCGAGGGGTCCACCGCGCACTTTGTGGCCGGGTCGTCCAGACTGACGACCCAGGAAACCCCGTTCGATGACAGCGCGCAGCTGTTGTCCATCACCGCGCTGTCGGTGAGCGACACCAGCGAAAAGCGAACCGCCTGGTTGCGCCGCACCGCCTCGGTCCGCGCCTGCACCAGACCGGCCTGGATCGACAGCGCGGTGTTGCGAACCTGGGTGTTGCCGATCCAGCCGCCGATGCTCGGCATCGCAGCCAGCAGGGCCAATGCGATGATCGTCATTGCGACGATCAGCTCGATCAGCGTCATCCCGCGGGGGGCCTCGCGCCGGCTTAACATGAGGTTCCCTTGGTCAACCAGCAGCCCGCAGTGACGCTCGCGCCCTTGAATTGGGTCGTCGCGTGCGCACCGGCGTAGTCCACCGTGTAGACATGACCGTCGGCGCGGGTGCCCGACCTGCCGGTGGCGGTGATCGTGTAGCCCTGGCCGAGAATGCCGCTGACAGTCGTGAGGGCGCAGGCGTACGTGAAGAACGTGCTGTTCGTCGTCGTGAAGGTGGCCCACGATGGCGCGCCCGCAACGTCGGCACAGTTGGCCGCGCCGTAGTTTCGGTTGTCCTGGTAGTACTGCTCCATCTTCACCCGGTAGTCGGACAAGCCCGTGAAGGCTTCCGGCAGCGAGCCGCGGCGCACGTAGTCCGAGTAGGCTGGAAGCGCCACGCTGGCGAGGATCGCGACGATGGCCACGACGATCATCACTTCGATCAGCGTGAAGCCCCGCACGATCACGGGGACACGCATCACGGGCGAACGCGAAATGGCGGTGCGGCAGGCAGGATGAAATGTGGGCATGGCGGTGGGTTCCTTCGGCGCGATTTTGTCGGGCCGACCCCGCGGCGCCGCCGCCATTCATCGCGCACACGCAACCGCCGGTCGCCGGCTCGCGGCGACATGTGATCGAGTTCACACCGTCAAAGCGGGCCGCGCTGCGCGTCAGGCGCCCGGGCTGTCTTCCCGGGGGTTGCCCGGGGTTGCCCTGGGTAGCCTTGGGTCAGCGCGGCAGGTCGCTCGCGCCCATCAGAAAGATGTCGACCGCGCGCGCCGCCTGGCGGCCTTCGCGGATCGCCCACACCACCAGCGACTGGCCGCGCCGCATGTCGCCCGCCGCGAACACTTTCGCGACGTTCGTGGCGTAGCCGGTCGCGGCGTCGGTGCCGGCCTTGGCGTTGCCGCGCTGGTCCTTCTCGATGCCGAAGGCCTCGAGCACGCTGGCGACCGGGCTGACGAAGCCCATGGCCAGCAGCACCAGGTCAGCCGGCAGCAGCTGCTCGGACCCGACGACCTCCACCATCTTGCCGCCCTGCCATTCAACGCGCACCGACTTCAGCGCCTTGACCTTGCCCTTGTCCTTGCCCTCGCCGCCGATGAACTCCTTCGTCGCGATCGCGAACTCGCGCTCGCAGCCTTCTTCATGGCTGGAGCTGGTGCGCAACTTGGTGGGCCAGTACGGCCACACGAGCGGCTTGTTCTCTTGCTCGGGCGGCATCGGCAGCAGCTCGAACTGCGTGACGCTGGCCGCGCCGTGGCGGTTGCTGGTGCCTACGCAATCGCTGCCGGTGTCGCCGCCGCCGATCACGACCACATGCTTGCCGTCGGCGCGCAACTGGCCCTTGACCTTGGCGCCCGCGTTGATCTTGTTCTGCTGCGGCAGAAACTCCATCGCGAAGTGGATGCCGTCGAGCTCGCGCCCCGGCACCGGCAGGTCACGCGACTGCTCGGCGCCACCGGTCAGCAGCACGGCGTCGAATTCCGCCGTCAACTGATCGGGCGTGATCGTTTCCTTGGCCCAGTTGGTGACCTTCGTGCCCTTTCCGAGCGGGTCCTGCAGTTTGCCGATCAGAACGCCGGTGCGCATCACGACACCCTCGGCCTGCATCTGAGCGACGCGTCGGTCGATGTGGGTCTTTTCCATCTTGAAGTCGGGGATGCCGTAGCGCAGCAGGCCGCCGATCGCGTCGTTCTTCTCAAACAGCGTCACATCGTGGCCGGCGCGAGCGAGTTGCTGCGTCGCCGCCATGCCGGCCGGCCCGGAGCCCACGACCGCGACCTTCCTGCCGGTCCTGGCCTTGGCCGGGCGCGGCACGACCCAGCCCTCGGCCCAGGCCTTGTCGATGATCGCGTGCTCGATGCTCTTGATGCCGACCGCGTCGTCGTTGACGTTGAGCGTGCATGCCGCCTCGCACGGCGCCGGGCAGATGCGGCCGGTGAACTCCGGGAAGTTGTTGGTCGAGTCGAGCACCGCGAACGCGTTCTTCCAGTCGGCGCGGTACACCAGGTCATTGAAGTCGGGGATGATGTTGTTGACCGGGCAGCCGCTGTTGCAGAACGGCGTGCCGCAATCCATGCAGCGCGCGCTCTGGATCTTGGCCTCTTCCTCCTTCAAGCCGATGACGAACTCGCTGTAGTTCTTGACGCGCTGGGCAACCGGTGCGTAGCCCTCTTCCAGGCGCTCGTATTCCATGAAGCCGGTGACTTTTCCCATGATGTCTTTGCTCTGCGTGTTGCGCTGCGGGAGGCACTCGGTCGCGGGGCCGCCCCGAGCCCGAGTGCCAACCCCTTCGGGTGGCCGCGGCATCCCGCGGCCGGCTTGTCATTTCGCCGGCACCGACTTGCTCCTGGGCGACTCGGCGCCCTTGGCCTTCGAAATGGTGTCGCCCGCTTCCTGAACCGCTTTCGATTCGGTCGCGAGCTGCAGCGCCTTCGCGGCCCGTTCGGACAGCGCGCGCTTGTACTCGTTCGGAAACACCTTGACGAACTTCGCGCGCGACTCGTCCCATTGGTCCATGATGTGGCGCGCGCGCAGGCTGCCGGTCCATTTGTGGTGGTCCTCGATCAGCTTCTTCAGCAGCGCCTCGTCTGACTGTCCGTGATGCCACATGGACTTGTCGGTTTGCTCGGCGGTAGTCAGCACCTTGTCTAGCGAGACCATCGCGGTGTTGCAACGCGAAGCGAAGCTGCCGTCTTCGTCGTAGACGTAGGCGATGCCGCCGCTCATGCCGGCGGCGAAGTTGCGGCCGGTCTTGCCGAGCACCGCGACCGTGCCGCCGGTCATGTATTCGCAGCCGTGGTCACCGGTGCCTTCGACCACCGCGGTCGCGCCCGACAGCCGCACCGCGAAGCGCTCGCCGGCGACGCCGCGGAAGAACGCCTCACCGCTGGTCGCGCCGTACAGCACGGTGTTGCCGACGATGATGTTCTGTGTCGCATCGCCGCGGAACTCGATGCTCGGGCGGATCGCGATGCGCCCGCCGCTCATGCCCTTGCCGGTGTAGTCGTTCGCATCGCCGATCAGGTAGATCGTGATGCCCTTCGCGAGGAACGCACCGAAGCTCTGGCCGCCGGTGCCTTCGAGCTGGATGAAGATCGTGTGGTCGGGCAGGCCTTCCGGGCGGTGCCGCACGAGCTCGCCCGACAGCATCGCGCCGACAGTGCGGTTGACGTTGCGCACTTCCTCCATGAACTGGACCTTCTCGCCGCGTTCGATCGCCGGGCGGCACTTCTCGATCAGCTTCACGTCAAGTGCACGCTCGAGCGCGTGGTCCTGCGCCTCGGTCTGGCGCCGCGGCACATCGGCCGGCGCGTTGGGCAGGTGGAAGATGCGGCTGAAATCGAGCCCGCGCGCCTTCCAGTGCTCGATGCCCTTCCTGGTGTCGAGCAGGTCGGCGCGGCCGATCAGGTCGTCGAACCTGCGGATGCCGAGCTGCGCCATGATGCTGCGCGCTTCTTCGGCGACGAAGAAGAAGAAATTCACGACGTGCTCGGGCCGGCCCTGGAATTTGGCGCGCAGCACCGGGTCTTGCGTGGCCACGCCCACCGGGCAGGTGTTGAGGTGGCACTTGCGCATCATGATGCAGCC
>JANMAW010000092.1:0-6967 GCA_031360005.1 Rhizobacter sp. | reverse complement strand
CTCGGCGGCTCGGTGTGGGTGGTGAAGGCGCAGATCCACGCGGGCGGGCGCGGCAAGGGCGGTGGCGTGAAGCTCGCGCGTTCGCTCAAGGACGTGAAAACGCTCGCGACCGAGATCCTCGGCATGCAGCTGAAGACCCATCAAACCGGCCCCGAAGGGCAGAAGGTGCGTCGCTTGCTGATCGAAGAAGGTGCGGACATCAGGAAGGAATACTACGTCGCTGCCGTGACCGATCGCGCCACCCAGAAGGTCGCGATCATGGCGAGCAGCGAAGGCGGCATGGACATCGAGGAAGTGGCGCACGCCACACCCGAAAAGATACTGAAGGTCTTCGTCGACCCGGCCGTCGGACTGACCGATGCGCAGGGCACCGAGCTGGCCGACGGCATCGGCGTGCCGGCCGCGTCACGTGCCCAGGCGATCGACGTGTTCAAGAAGCTCTACCAGTGCTACACGGCCACCGACTGCTCGCTGGCCGAGATCAACCCGCTGATCCTCGAAGGGTCGGTCAACGGGCAGCCCGGCAACATCAAGGCGCTCGACGCGAAGTTCAACTTCGATTCGAACGCGCTGTTCCGGCACCCCGAAATCGTCGCCTACCGCGACCTCGACGAGGAAGATCCGGCCGAGATCGAAGCCAGCAAATTCGACCTCGCCTACATCCAGCTCGACGGCAACATTGGCTGCCTGGTCAACGGCGCGGGCCTCGCAATGGCAACGATGGACACGATCAAGCTGTTCGGCGGCGAGCCGGCGAACTTTCTCGACGTCGGCGGCGGCGCGACTGCCGAAAAGGTCACCGAGGCCTTCAAGATCATGCTCGCCAGCCCGAAGGTCGAGGCCATTCTCGTCAACATCTTCGGCGGCATCATGCGTTGCGACACGATCGCCGAAGGTGTGATCGCCGCGTGCAAGGCCGTCAATCTTTCGGTGCCGCTGGTCGTGCGAATGAAGGGCACCAACGAAGACCTCGGCAAGAAGATGCTGAAGGATTCGGGCCTGCCGATCATCACCGCGGAGTCGATGGCCGATGCCGCGAAGGCCGTGATGGCCGCGCTGAACAAGTAGGCGCCGGGCGCACCGAAGGAACACCCATGAGCATCCTGATCGACAAAGGCACCAAGGTCATCACCCAGGGCATCACCGGCAAGACGGGCCAGTTCCACACTCGCATGTGCCGCGACTACGCGAACGGCAGGAACTGCTTTGTCGCCGGCGTCAATCCGAAGAAGGCTGGCGAGAACTTCGAAGGCATTCCGATCTTCGCGACCGTGAAAGACGCGGCGAACAATACCGGTGCGACTGTCAGCGTGATCTACGTCCCGCCGGCCGGCGCAGCCGCCGCGATCTGGGAGGCGGTCGAGGCCGATCTCGATCTGGCGATCTGCATCACCGAGGGGATTCCGATCCGCGACATGCTGGAGGTGCGCAACCGCATGAAGCGCAAGGTGGCCGAGGGCGGCAAGGAGACCTTGCTGCTCGGTCCCAATTGCCCGGGCCTGATCACGCCCGATGAAATCAAGATCGGCATCATGCCGGGCCACATCCACAAGGCCGGCCGTGTCGGGGTCGTCTCGCGGTCGGGGACGCTGACGTACGAAGCGGTGGCGCAGCTCACCGAACTCGGCATCGGCCAATCGAGCGCCGTGGGCATCGGCGGCGACCCGATCAACGGGCTGAAGCACATCGACATCATGAAGCTGTTCAATGACGATCCGTTCACCGACGCGGTGATCATGATCGGTGAGATCGGCGGTCCCGACGAAGCCGATGCCGCGCGCTGGTGCCAGGCCAACATGAAGAAGCCGATCGTCGGCTTCATCGCCGGGGTGACCGCGCCTGCCGGCAAGCGCATGGGGCACGCCGGCGCGCTGATCTCGGGCGGTGCCGATACCGCCGATGCCAAGCTCGCGGTGATGGAGGAGTGCGGCTTCACCGTGACACGCAATCCGTCGGAAATGGGCAGGTTGCTCAAGGCCCTGCTGTAGCCGACCCCGCGTCCGCCACGA
Organism: Rhizobacter sp.; assembly: GCA_031360005.1. Lineage (GTDB taxonomy): Bacteria > Pseudomonadota > Gammaproteobacteria > Burkholderiales > Burkholderiaceae_C > LMDS01. Next base: position 4,958 of record JANMAW010000092.1, on the reverse strand, counting down.
TGGACATCACCACCGCGGCCTTCTGGGCGGCCCTCGGCTCGATCATCCTCGCCAACATCGTGCTGTCGGGTGACAACGCGGTGGTGATTGCGATGGCTGCGCGCTCACTGCCGGCGCGACAGCAGAAGAAGGCGATCTTCTGGGGCAGCGCGGCGGCGATCGTGATGCGGATCATCCTGACGCTGATTGCGGTCGAGATGCTGAAGTGGCCGTACCTGAAGATCGTCGGCGCCGTGCTGCTGTTGTACATCGGTGTCTCGCTGCTTGCCGAAGACGACAGCGATCACGAAGGCCACAAGCAGATCGGTAGCATGTTCGCGGCGATCCGCACGATCCTGGTTGCCGATCTGGTGATGAGCCTCGACAACGTGCTCGCAGTGGCCGCCGCCGCGAAGGGCAACGCGCCGCTGCTGATCATCGGCTTGGCGGTGAGCATTCCGTTGATCATCTTCGGCAGCACCCTGCTGCTCAACGTGATGGACCGATTCCCGATCATCATCACGCTCGGCGCTGCGCTGCTCGGGTTTCTTGCCGGTGAGATGCTGCTCACCGACCCGGCGGTGGCGGCGCGATTCGGCGAGCCGTCACACGGCTTGGTCAACAGCGCTGGCTTGGTGGGCGCGCTGCTCGTCGTCGCGGTCGGGCGGTGGCGGCAACGCCATTCGCGGTCCAAAGCCCGGGCCTGACAGCGGGTTCGCGTCGCTGCCCTGGCTTCAGTTCGACGCAGTCGAGCAGCCGCGGCAGCAGGCTCGGCGCCGATGCCGACGTCGGCCGATTGATCCGGGCGTGTGCTAACGTGCCTGCGCAATGAGCAGGCACGCCGCTTTGAACCTCCGCGCCGCCGCGCGACCAACGCGCTGATGCTGCTGCCCGAGCTGTCGGTGGGCGGATGGGTTGCGGTCACGCTGCTTGCCGGCGTGGCCTTCCTTCTCGGGTGGTTCGTCGGGTCGCGTCGTCCGGTACAGGTTGCGGCGCGCGTCGCGTCGCCGATACCGGTACCCGACCCAAGCATGGCGGATGTCGCGCCGGCGCCTGTCGCAGTGGCCGCTCCCGCGCTTCGCCCGGAGCGCTCTACCCTCGGCCGCTACCGCATCGACCGGCCGCTCGGCCGCGGCTCGATGGGCATGGTCTACCTTGGGCACGATCCGCAGATCGGCCGCCCGGTGGCGATCAAGACGATGGCGCTGAGCCGCGAGTTCGAAGGCAGTGAACTGGCCGAAGCCCGGGCACGCTTCTTCCGCGAAGCCGAGATGGCGGGCCGGCTGCAGCATCGCGACATCGTGACGATCTTCGATGCGGGCGAAGAGCAGGGCCTGGCTTTCATCGCGATGGAGTACGTCAAGGGCCACGACCTGCTGCAGCACACGCTGCCGGCCACGTTGCTGCCGGTGCCGGTCGTGTTGCGCACGATGGCGCGCGTGGCGTTGGCGCTCGCCCACGCGCACAGCCAGGGCGTGGTGCATCGCGACGTCAAACCGGCGAACGTGATGATCGATCCGGCGTCAGGCCTGGTGAAGGTCACCGACTTCGGCATCGCGCGCATCACCGATTCCTCTCGTACCCGGACCGGCTTGGTGCTGGGCACGCCGTCGTTCATGTCGCCCGAGCAGATGGCCGGGCGTCGCGTCGACGGCCGCACCGATCTGTACTCGCTCGGCGTGATGCTGTTCCAGCTGCTCACCGGCGCGTTGCCGCACCGGTCTGAATCGATGGCGCAGCTTTTGTACCAGATTGCCAACGACACCGCGCCGGACATCCGCACGTTGCGCCCCGAACTGCCGGAGGCACTGGCAAACGTCGTCGCGCTCGCGCTCGAGAAGCGGCCCGAGGTGCGCTACGCCGACGGCCAGCAGATGGCGACCGACCTGCTGGCGTTGGCACAGGCGCTGGATTCGCAGGCGCCCGAACCGCTCGTGCCGGGCGCGACCAACGGGCCTGAATCGACCGGATTCGAGGCCACCGTGAGATTTTCACGCGCCGATCCAAGGCACAATGCCGGGCACTGATCAGAGCGCTCATGCCTGCACACGCCCCGTCCATGACCCTCGAGTTCTTCAGCGCCACCGACACCGGGCGGGCGCGCAACAACAATGAGGATTCGGTGGCGGTCGACGAGACCATGGCGCTGCTCGTGCTGGCTGACGGCATGGGCGGCTACAACGCTGGGGAAGTTGCCAGCAGCATGGCCACGTCGTTCATCACCTCCGAACTCGGGCGCTGGTTGTCCGAAGCCTCCGAGAGCGCGACCGACACCGACGTGCGCCGCGCGATGGACATCTGCGTCGACAATGCCAACCGCGCGATCTTCAATGCCGCCAACTCCAATCCGCAATACGCCGGCATGGGCACGACCCTGGTGGTGGGCGTGTTCCGCGACGCGCGTTTGCTGATGGGCCACGTAGGCGACTCTCGGGCCTACCGCCTGCGCGCCTCGCGCCTCACCCAGATCAGCCACGACCACTCGCTGTTGCAGGAGCAGATCGACTCCGGGCTCATCACGCCCGAGCAGGCGGCCTTCTCGGCCAACAAGAATCTGGTCACCCGCGCGGTCGGCGTCGAAGACACGGTGCTGCTCGAGACCCACCTGCACGACGTGCTGCCCGGCGACACCTACCTGCTATGCTCGGACGGGCTGTCCGACATGCTCGACGATGAAAGCATCGCGCAGTTGCTGACGGGCGCCGAAACCCTGCCCGAAGCCGCCGGTGCGCTGATCGACGCCGCCAACGATGCCGGCGGCAAGGACAACATCTCCGTGATTCTGGCGCGTGTTCGTGGGCCCGCCGGCCCGGCGCGGTCGTGGTGGCGCTTCCGCCGCTGACGCCTCCGCGTGCAATGCCCGCACGAGCATCGAGCGGGCGGAGACTTAGAGACAAGAGGTCAAGAGAATGGGCAAACTCGTCGTATCGCTCGATGGTGTGGTGATCAAGGAAGTGCAGATCACGAAAGACAAGACCACGCTCGGCCGCAGGCCCTACAACGACATCGTGATCGACAACCTCGCGGTCAGCGGCGAGCACGCGGTGCTGCAGATGGTGGGCGCCGATGTCTTCATCGAAGACCTCAACAGCACGAACGGCACCTACATCAACGGCAAGGCGGTCAAGAAGCAGCTCCTCAGCCACAACGACACGGTCGAGATCGGCAAGTACAAGATCAAGTTCATGGTCGACGACGGCACCGACTACGAGAAGACGATGATCATGAAGCCCGACACGCAGCCGCAGATGGCGGCGGGCCGTGGCGCCGGTGGCGCATCGGGCTTCGGCTCCCTCGGCGCGTCCGCGCCGCCGGCGTCGATCCGCGTGCTCAACGGCGCGGCGGCCGGCCGCGAAGTTTCTCTCAGCAAGGTCGTCACCACGGTCGGCAAGCCCGGCGTGCAGGTGGCTTCGATCACGAAGCGTCCCGGCGGCTACGTGCTCGCGCACGTCGAAGGGGCGTTGCAGCCGAGCGTCAACGGCAACCCGGTGGTCGGTGAAACGGTGCACCTGAAGAATGGCGACGTGATCGAACTCGCCGGCACGCAGATGCAGTTCGTCCAGGCCTGAACCGAGGCCCGCGCAGTGCGCTGGCTTCTTCAGACGGGGTCGGCGCGCGACTGCATCGCTCCGCGCAGCGTGCTGCAGCGGCCGCGGCACCGCCGCCTGATGTCGATACGGTGAATCTTCACAGGAGGTGGCGCCACGAATCGTCGGCGCATCCGCCCCCCGAAGAAATGCGACTTTGGCTGCTTGCGCTCGCCGCGTACCGGCTGCAACATCGGAAAGAATCGCCGATCCACGCGCAAGGATTGAAAGCGATCTTCGCCGGATCAACCGCCAGCGACCCGTACCGTCCAATCGGCGCGCGCCTCGACCCCTACCGCGTCACGCCTCCGCTCCCCGATGGGGACGCACCACACACCTTCGGCAGCAAATGATCCTTACCGTGCTCGGCTGTTCCGGGTCCATCGCCGCGGGCTGCAAGACCACGGCATTCCTGCTCGACGGAGACGTGCTGATCGACGCCGGCACCGGCGTCGGCGATCTGGCACTCGACGCGCTGGCGCGCATCGACCACATCCTCATCAGCCATTCGCACCTCGACCATGTGCTGTCGATCGGCCTGCTCGCCGACGCCGTGATGCGCGTGCGCAGCGCACAGGGTCGCGGCCCGATTCACGTGCATGCGTTGGCGGAGACTCTGGCGGCACTGCGCACCCACATCTTCAACGGCGTGATATGGCCCGACTTCACCCGGCTGCCCAGTGCCGAGCGCCCGACCCTCGAACTCGTCCCGTTCGCGCTTGGCGACGTGCTGCTGGTTGCCGGCAAGCGCATCGAGGTGCTGAGCGCTTCGCACACCGTGCCGGCAGTCGGCTTTGCGGTCGATAGCGGCAACGGTGACGATGGCGGTTGGTGGGTCTACACCGGCGACACCGGACCGAACCCGTTGCTGTGGGAGCGCCTGCGGCAAATGAAGGTCACGCACCTCGTCATCGAAACCGCGTTCAGTGACGAAGAGCGTCAGATCGCCCGCATCAGCCGCCACCTGTGCCCGGCGGCCCTTGGCCACGAGCTCGCGCAACTCGACGGCAGCGTCGACGTGCACATCACGCACATCAAGCCCGGTGAGACCGAAGCGGTGATGGCCGAGATCGGGCGGCTGGGCACGCCGCACCGCATCCACGCGCTGGTGGCGGGGCAGGTGATGCAGCTCGGGTAACTGCCATCCACCGCAGCGCAGATTTCCCTCGGCCGCCGGGCGCCAACGTGCGGCCGCCCGGGCCGCCAGCGGCAGCGCGGCGCTGTCCAATGCCGGCCCCTCCTGTGACCAGTTGTGTCATTTGTCACTTGGTCGTGTGCGGATTCGAGGGGCAAGTGACCGTTTGTGTCAGCATCGCGGCTCAATCTCACGCTTTTTCGCGGCCGGCGCCGTGGCACGGCCCCTGCAACACTGAATCCACATCCCCCACCCCT
>JANMAW010000067.1:0-1514 GCA_031360005.1 Rhizobacter sp. | reverse complement strand
GACTTCAACCCCGAGGACACGCTGCGCTTCTACGCCCTCAGATTGCGCGAGGCGGGGCTGATCAAGAGCTCGCCACAGCAACTGATCGCGCAAGGCACCGACTGGCGCTTCATCAACGAGGTGAAGAAGGAGCTGAAGGGGTAGACCCAAAGGCCAACGCATCAACTGGAGGTCATCACATGAACACACCGACCCGCCGCGATCGATTCGACCGCCGGAGGTTTCTGGGCCACACCGCGACACTCGGCGTCGCCTCGATGCTCGGGGTCCACCACGCCGCATCGGCCGAGCCGCCGCCCGAAGTCTCGAAGATTCGACTCGTGCATGCACCGGCAATCTGCCTGAGCCCGCAGTACGTGGCCGAGGATCTGCTGCGCGCCGAAGGCTTCTCGCAGGTCGAGTACGTGGCGCTGGAAACGAACACCACCGCCAGCTTCATCGCGGCCGGTCACGCCGACATGTCGATGGATGCGACGGTCGAGCTGATCCCGGTCATCGATGCCGGCGGCAAGATCGTCGTGCTGGCCGGCATCCATGCCGGCTGCTACGAGCTGTTCGGCAACGAGCGCGTGCACGCGGTGCGCGACCTGAAAGGCAAGCGTGTGGCCATCGGCGCCGAGAATTCGGCCGAGCATGTCTATGTGTCGAGCATCGTCGCGCACGTCGGCATCAACCCGCGCAAGGACATTGACTGGGTGACCGCGAAGTCCTCCGCGGACGCCATGCAGGTGTTTATCGACGGCAAGGCCGATGCGTTTCTGGCCTTCCCGCCGCAGCCGCAAGAACTGCGCGCAAGAAAAGTCGGACAGGTGATCGTCAACACGACGCTCGATCGGCCCTGGTCGCAATACTTCTGCTGCTCGGTGGTGGCCCCTAGCAACTTCGTCGCCAGGAATCCGGTGGCGACCAAGCGCGCGCTGCGCGCGATCCTCAAGGCGGCCGACATCTGCAGCGACGACCCGCAGCGCGCGGCCCGGCTGATGCGCGATCGAGGCTACGAGCCGCGCTACGATATCGCCCTTGAGGTCGTGAAGAGTCTCCCTTACCGCCGCTGGCGTGAGGCGAACCCCGAAGACACGCTGCGCTTCCACGCCCTGCGCCTGCACGAATTCGGCATGATCAAGAGCACGCCGCAGCAACTCATCGCGCGCGGCACCGACTGGCGGTTCCTGAACGAGCTGAAGCTCGAACTGAAGGCATGACATGACGATGCCGCCGATCAGCCGCCGCCACGCGTGCATCGCGCTGCTTCTGCCGCTGGCCACGTCGGCGCTGTCGGCTTATGCGGCGACCAACGAAAGGGCGCGCCTGCCGATTATCGGCCCGGCCCCGCCGTTCACGTTGACCTCCTCGAACGACCAGCGCGTCACGCTTTCCGACCTGCGCGGCAAGGTGCTGGCGTTGACGTTCGTGTTCACGACCTGCAGCGACAGCTGCCCGATCCTGACCGCGACGATGGCCGACATCGGGCGCGCGCTCGGCAGCGACTTCGGCCCGCGCGTGGCCTTCGTGGC
>JANMAW010000021.1:0-15467 GCA_031360005.1 Rhizobacter sp. | reverse complement strand
GCCATGTCTCTTTCTCCTTCTGGTTGAGAGGTGCAGGATGACATTCATCTCACGCGGTTGAACGAACGTGGCACGCAGCGATTTTTCAATTTCTGCGAGGGAGCCACGATCAAATTTAGGCGTCTGCGCGCGGTCGGCATTGATCTGGATCACGGGGCGATGAAGGGAGGCCACCCTCGGCGCGCGCATCGTCGAACAACGACGTCGTGCGGTCTATGTCGTCCCGGTCCATCTGCTGCAGCATCGCCGAAGGGCCTTCGGATGAGGCCGGCTGCGCCGGCCCCTCGGACGCCGAGACGACGAACATCGCGGAAAGGGCCGCCTCTTGGCGCAGTGCGACGCTGCGTGCGAATTCGAGCCGCGCGGCGCTCGTGGGTGTGGCGTCGAGCTGCAGCAGAACGGATCGGATGGTGCTCACGGATATGTGTACCGGAGAGGGCTCGAATCAGTGCGACATCAGCACCGGTACCGTCATCGATGCCAGCAGACCGCGCGTGGCGCCGCCCAGCACACGTTCGGTCCAACGGGCGTGACCGTAGGCGCCCATCACGATCAGATCGGTTTTCAGGTCGGCAGCGCGCGAGAGCATCGCCTTGGCGATGCCGACGTCGGTCGTCTCGACGCGCACATCAGCCGAGACGCCCTGCCACATCAGCCACCGGTGCAATGCCTCCAGGCGCGGGCGGAGCGTTTTGTCCTCGATGGCACCGGCTTCGTTCCAGCTGACGACCTGGACTTGCTTGGCCAGCCGCAGCAGCGGCAGCGCATCCGACACCGCGCGCGCCGACTCGCGGCTGTCGTCCCACGCGACCATCACGTTGGTACCGATGGTGTCGAAGCGACCCGCATACGGAAGAATCAGCGTCGGTCGCGCGCTGTAGAGCACGACCTGCTCGACGAGATCCTGCGCCCAGCGATGGCGGGGTGCGGTCGGGTCGGCTTGGGTCAGCACGGTGAGGTCACTGCAATGGGCGTGACGCACGAGCGATGGCGCCTTGTCGGATTCGTCGACGACCGCTTCGCTGGACTTGACGCCGGCCGCGCGGCATTCGTCACGAAAGCGGTTCGTGGCCCGCTCGGCCTGGTCGCGCAGCGTGTCCCACGCGAGCGCAGCGAAATCGGCAAGTGACGCAGCCGCTTGCGCCGACACCGGCAGATCTATGAGGACCGTCGGCGCGACCCCGACCAGGTGGCAGTCGAGGACTTTGGCGAGCCGCATCGCGGCCTGGCTGCGCACGGCGCACAGCGGGCCTTGGTCGAGAAGGACGAGAAGGCTGCGGTAGGTCTGGTGCGTTCCTCGGCGGGTGCCAAGCGATTGTTCGGCCGCCGGTCGCGGTGCGGCTTGATCTTGCGCAAGAGCGCCACGCCGGCGCGTGCCTCAGGGCATCAACACGGCGGCACCCTGCGTCTGTCCCGCGCGCAGATCGTCCAGCCCGGCGAGCCGGTGAAAGCGGCCTTCAACGAAGTCCCTTGCCGGCTTGACCCGCCGGGACCCTTGCAATCATGATGGGTCTTCTCGAAGCCGCGGGTCTCGCGCCAGGTCGGCAATCGGTAGTCAATGCCGGTGTCCGTGATGCTCGTCAGGCACATGGGGTGAGAGTGGCCTGCCGGCTCGTGCCGATGCAGGTGGCTGTGCGTTGAGGTCGGCATCGGTTCATGGCGGTGCACGTGGTGGCCGTCGCGGTGATCGTGGGCATGCTCATGCTCCAACGCTTCATGGTCGTGTGCATGGGCGTGGCTCTCCGCCAGGCGGAGCAGGATGCCGCAGGCCATCAGCGCTGCGCCCGCCAACATCCCTACGCTGCCGCTGCGTTCGCCCAGCAAGAACGCGAACAAGGCGCCAACGAACGGAGCGAAGGCGAACACCGAGCCGGTGCGCGCGGCACCGAAGGTACGCTGCGCCAGGAGGTAGAAGCGCAGGCTCAATCCGTAACCCGTGGCTCCCACCGCGAGCAAGGCCAAGGCCGGCCCTGTGCCGGGCAAGGGCTCGCCGAACGCAAAGGCCAGCATCGTCGTTGCGGCTGCACCGAGCGCTCCCTTGTACATCACGACCTGCCCCGGATCCCGGTCGGCGACCCCGCGGGACAAGGTGTTGTCGACTCCCCATGCGGCCGTGGCGACGAGCACCGCCAGCAGCCCGAGCAGTTGGTTGCCGCCCGATTCCGCCCGGTCGAGCACGAGCAGCATGCCGCCCAATGTGAGCAGGGCGAGCGCCGTGATGACGCGTCGGTCCAGCGACTCGCGGTACCAGAGTCGCGCCAGCACGGCCGTGAACACCGCCTCCAGCGTCAACATCAACGAGGCACTTTCGCCGCTGGTGCGCTGCAAGCCCCAGGCGAGCGCCACCGGACCGATCGCTGCGCCGAACCCTGCCATCAGCGCCATCCGCAGCGCGTTGCCGCTGCGAACGCGGGCTTCGCGCTCGACCGGGCGGCGCAGGACCGCCCCGATGAGCGCGGCGCTGGCATACAGCAGTGCTGCCGTCGAGAAGCTGCCGATGCCGAAGCCGAACCGTTGAACCAGCGGCGTGCTGACGCCGAACAGCACGGCGGCCGACACCGCGATCAGGCCGCCGCGAAGGGCGGGAAGTGAGGTCGCTGCGTTCAAGTCGCCGGCACTCCGCGCACTTTGCTGTCGAGCTCTTTCAGGATGCCGAACTCGTCAATGGGATGCGGAAAGAGCTCGCCCCGAAGCTCCTTCAGGCTCTCTCGAGCGCGCGAAGCTCGCGGATGCGGTGAGCGACACCATCGACGTGATTGACGAGCAGGTATTTCACCGCGCGGCCGTCATCGGTCGGCCCATCGTTGAACTGAGGCAACGACTGACTTGCGTCGAGCGTCACGTGCGGGAATTGCGGATGAACCAGAGCCGCTCGGCATGCGCGACTCTACACTGGCCGCGAGGGTCGCAATGTCGGATCAGCCGTGGATGCACCCGAGCGAGAACGCCGTCGCCCAGTGGCAGGTGGCGTTGCTCGGCCCGTTGCGAATTGGCTCGTCCTCGCCTGCGCCGGCATGAAGTCGATGGCGCCGACTCCCTAGTTTTAATGGTGCGCGCTAGCGGGGGGAGGCTTACCATTCCTTCCGGCCGCAGCGAGTGGACTTTGGCGACTCGCCTCCGCGTCCGGCTTTGGGAGATATCGCATGAATGCCACGCCGAGCTTTTGTCGGACCTCCGCGATGGCAGAAATTGCCGCGGCACACCCGGTCGGCGCGCTGGCGGCTCGAAAGCTGTTGCTGGTCGACGATCACGAACTCGTTCGCTTCGGGATCCGCGCGTTGCACGGTGAGGTCGCGGGCGTGCCGATCGATTGGCTGGAGGCCGGTTCCCTCCAGGACGGCATCGAGCTCTACGGCCGCGAGGGCGATGTCGACGCGGTGCTGCTCGATCTCAACCTGCCAGACTGCAAAGGACTGCAGGGCTTGCGTCAGTTCTTGCACGTGTATCCGAGAGCACGTATCGCGGTTTTCAGTGCCACTCAGGACGAATTCGTGGTTCGGCAGGCGCGGGCGCTGGGCGCCGCCGGCTATGTCAGCAAGAACACGATGTTGACGCAGTTGCGCGAGACCCTTTCGACGCTCGTATGGCCCGCAGGCGCCCCCGACGCGCGTGGGCACCCGGGCCCCAACGCCTTGTTTCCGCGCTTTCCTTCGTCGGCGATGTTCGACCGGGTCGCGGAACTCGGGCCGCGCCATCTCGAGATCCTGGAGCTGGTTTTGTCGGGCTGCGCGAATCAGGAGATATGCAACGCGACAGGGTTGTCCCTCGGGACGGTCAAGAACTATGTGTCTTCGCTGCTCCTCGCACTTGACGTGACCTCTCGATCCCACCTGATCAGCCTGTTCCGGTGAATCGTTTGCGACGACGCCTGGATGCCAAGTTGCCGTGGCCGGCAAGGTGCCCATCGTCCACCCCTCGTCATCGTTCATTGCGGTTGCCGCCGCCGCAGGCGTTGACGATGCCGACCTGACACTCTCGCGTTGGCCGGAGCGCCGCGCCTTCGCTCGCCGCCTGCACGACGCGGCCGTGCGTGCAGTGATGGAAGGCCGCTACCTGCTGTTCGCGGCAGCCGCGCTCTCGGTCGTCGTACTGGTGGGCGGCGAGTGGCTGCTCGGTCGCATCGTCTCGAGCGGATGGATCGCCGGAATGCTGGCCGCCACCGCCTTCTGTGGCGCAGCGCTGCCGCTGGCGGCGCACGAAGTGCAGGGTCGCCACGACACGCGGCGCTCGCCCCACCGGCTCGCACTGTTGGGCGCCGCGATGCTCTTCATCCTCGCCCTCGCGCCCTGGACTCTGCGTGCCGCCTCGCAGCCTGCTGCACCGTACTTGGTCGCGTTCGTGATCGTCGCGATCGCGTTCGTCGGTGCCTGCGGCTTCGCACCGCTGAAAGCCATGGCAGCCGGTTCTGCCGCGCTCCCGCTCTCACCGGCGGTCGTGTATGGGTTCGATGGCGCGCCTACCTCATCCGCGCTGTCGGTCGCCTGTGTATTCGCAAGCGCGATGGCTGCGCTGCTGGCGGTCTCCCAGCACCGTGCATGGCTGGCCGCGGCGCGTGCCGCGATCGACCAGGAGGATCGGATTCGCGTTGTCGAAGCGGCTCGTGATGGCGCGATCAGGGCCGATCAGGAGAAGAGTCGCTTTCTCGCAATCGCGAGCCATGATTTGCGGCAGCCGGTGCACGCCATCGGCCTGTTTGCGGCGACGCTGGAAAAGCGGCTTTCGGGAACGGCAGAAGAGCCTCTCGTTCGCAATTTGAGCCGCGCGATCGATGGCTTGGATCGGTCGTTCAATGTGATGCTTGACATCTCCCGGCTCGACGCCGGCGCGATTGAACCCCGGGTTCAGCACTTTCCTCTGCGCGATCTCTTTCGGCGATTGCACATGCATTTTGCGGGTCAGGCCGAGGAGAAAGGACTCGGGCTGCGTTTCTCACCCGGTGGCAAGGCAATCAGCAGCGACCCGCAATTGCTGGAACGCATCCTGGGCAATCTGGTGCAGAACGCGATCAAGTACACCGAGCACGGCGGCGTCGTCGTGGTCGCGCGCTCGACGCGGACGCACATCAACGTCGAGGTCTGGGATACCGGCATCGGCATTCGGCCCGCCGACCTGCGCAAGGTGTTCGACGAATTCTTCCAGGTCGGTCGCCGGGAACGCGTTCGCGCGCAAGGTCTGGGAATGGGCCTGGCGATCGTCAAGCGGCTCGTGCGCCTGCTCGGACACGAACTGACGGTCTCGTCGCGGCCCGGCCGGGGCACGATGTTCCGCCTGCGCATCGCCCTCGGAGGGCTGCCGGAGATCCAGGACGTCACGGCGGCAGCAGACACGTTGCCGATGCCGGCGCTGCAACCGCGCACCGTTCTGGTTCTCGATGATGAGGAGCCGATTCGCGAAGGGCTTTGCATGCTGCTGCACGAGTGGGGCTACGAGGCCATCGCGGCCGGCTCGATCGCCGAAGCAGAGCGCGCCGTCGGCATGCTCGAGACGCCACCCGACCTGATTCTCTCGGACCTGCATCTCGGCGACGGGCCGGACGGGATCGCCGGCATCGAGGCGATTCGGCGGCAATGCGGATGCGACGTCGCTGCGATGCTCATCACCGGCGATACGTCGCACGCCGAAATCCGGCGAGCCACCGAGAGCGGGCACCCGGTGCTGTTCAAGCCGGTCCAGCCGCGCAAGCTCTATGACGCGTTGCGCGGGCTGGGCTCGTGACGGGCAGGGCACTTTGCCGGCATGCGCCGCGTCGTGCATGCCCCATGCCGCGAAGTGACTTTCGACCACTGTGCATCTTCAGGCGCCGCACTAGAGTCATCGCCAACAGACACAGGAATGGCAGGACGGCTTTATGCCCGCTCTTGATATCGAATCGCTCCTTTCGCCGCTGACGGCTGATGTGCCATGCGGTGCGAACCTCGAGTACGACCCCTCGTTCCAGGCGTTGCAGGAGGTGGCCGCAGGCAAGCCGGAGCGCCAGTACGGTGCCACGATCATTCCCGCCGAGCCCCCCGACTGGACCGCTGTGCGCGAGCAGGCGCTCGCACTGGCCGCGCGCACCCGCGACCTGCGGGTCGCTGTCTGGCTGACGCGTAGCGCTGCGCGCGTCGACGGCCTTCATGGCGCGGTGCAGGGCCTGCAGTTGCTGCGCGGGTTGCTCGAGCGTTACTGGGACCAGGTCCATCCCACCCTCGATCTGAATGACGGCAACGACCCGACGACGCGCCTGAACGCGCTGGCTCCGTTGGTGCATGAGGAGGGGTTGGCCGACCTGCGCTCGGCAGGGCTCACCAGCGCGCGCGGCGCGATCACGGTGCGCAACCTCGAACTTGTTTTCGGACGCGCCGATCCGCTCCCCGGCGAACCGGTCCCCACCGAAGCGGGCGTCACGCCGGCCGTGGCTTCCGCCCAAGCCAAGTCGCCAGAACTCGCAGCGTCGATGGCGGGTGGAGTCGAAGCGATCCAGGGCATCGCCAGGTTGCTCGATGCGCGGCTTGGCGCGGGTGAGTCACTCGACCTCAGCCCGCTCGTGAAGCTGTTGCAGTGCGTGGCACAGGCGGGTCGCCGAGCGCAAGGCGATGCGCCGACGCAGCCCGAAGCGGCCGACAGCACCCAAGCCGAGTCTGCTGTCACGGCCACCGCCGCGGGTCGGATTCATACGCGCGACGACGCCATCCGCACGCTGGAGCGCGTCTCCGAGTGGATCGAGCGCAACGAGCCCAGCAACCCCGCACCGTTGTTGATCCATCGTGCGCAGCGGCTGATGAAAAAGAACTTCATGGAAATCATCCGCGACCTCGTGCCCGAAGGGCTGGGTCAGATCGAGAAGCTCGCCGGCCCCGGCCGCGAGTAACCCCCGCGAATCCCCACCAAGGAGCAACGAAATGGCCACCAGCAGTCAGAAGTTCATCGCCCGCAATCGCGCACCACGCGTCCAGATCGAGTACGACGTCGAGTTGTACGGTGCCGAGAAGAAGGTGCAGTTGCCCTTCGTGATGGGCGTGCTGTCCGATCTGTCGGGCAAGCCCAGCGAGGCCTTGCCTCCGGTGGCGGATCGAAAGTTCCTCGAGATCGATGTCGACAACTTCGACGCCCGCATGAAGTCCATGAAACCGCGCGTCGCCTTTCAGGTCCCGAACACGCTGACCGGCGAAGGCAACATCGCGGTCGACATCACGTTCGAAAGCATGGACGACTTTTCTCCGGCAGCGGTGGCGCGCAAGGTCGAAGGCCTCAAGCAGTTGCTCGAGGCACGCCAGCAGTTGGCCAACCTGGTGACTTATATGGACGGCAAGACCGGCGCCGAGGAACTGATCGCCAAGGTGATCAAGGACGAGGCGCTGCTCAAGTCGCTGGCCGCGGCGAAGAAGCCCGCGATCGAAGGTCAATGACCCCATTCCCGAATTCCTAGCGGAGACCCACCATGGCCGAAGAATCCATCACCCAGAGCTCAGCGCTGCAAGGCATCGAATACCAGGGCGGCGAGTTTGCCGCGCTGCTCAACAAGGAATTCAAGCCCAAGTCCGACGACGCCAAGTCAGCGGTCGAACAGGCGGTCTTGACGCTGGCGCAGCAGGCGCTGTCGCAGACGAATCTGATCAGCAGCGATGTGCTGATGTCGATCGAGGCGATGATCGCCGAACTCGACCGCAAGCTCTCGCAGGAGGTCAACCTGATCCTGCACCACCCCGATTTCCAGCAGCTCGAAAGTGCCTGGCGAGGCTTGCACTATCTCGTCAACAACACCGAAACCGACGAGATGCTGAAGATCAGCGTAATGAACATCTCCAAGCTCGACTTCGGCAAGACGCTGAAGAAATTCAAGGGCACCGCCTGGGACCAAAGCCCGCTGTTCAAGAAGATCTACGAAGAGGAGTACGGGCAGTTCGGCGGCGAGCCGTTCGGCTGCCTGATGGGTGACTACTACTTCGACCACAGCCCGCCGGACGTCGAGTTGCTGGGCGAGATGAGCAAGGTGGCCGCCGCAGCGCACACGCCGTTCCTCGCCGCCGCCAGCCCGGCCCTGATGCAGATGAATTCGTGGCAGGAGCTGGCCAATCCGCGCGACCTGACGAAGATCTTCACGACACCCGAGTACGCGTCGTGGCGCTCGCTGAGGGGCTCGGAAGACTCGCGCTACATCGGCCTGGCAATGCCGCGCTTTCTCGCGCGGTTGCCCTACGGCGCCAAGACCAGCCCGGTGGAAGATTTCAACTTCGAGGAGGAGACCGCGGGTGGCGATCACGCGGCGTATTCCTGGGCCAACTCGGCCTACGCGATGGCCGCCAACATCAACCGTTCGTTCAAGATGTATGGCTGGTGCACCCGCATCCGGGGTGTCGAGTCGGGTGGTGCCATCGAGGGGCTGCCGACGCACACCTTCCCGACCGACGAGGGTGGCGTGGCGATGAAATGCCCGACCGAGATCGCGATCAGCGACCGGCGCGAGGCCGAGTTGGCGAAGAACGGTTTCATGCCGCTGCTGCACCGCAAGAACTCCGACTTCGCCGCCTTCATCGGCGCCCAGTCGCTGCAGAAGCCGGCCGAGTACGACGATCCCGACGCCACCGCGAACGCCAACCTGTCGGCCCGGCTGCCCTATCTGTTCGCTTGCTGCCGCTTTGCGCACTACCTCAAGTGCATTGCGCGCGACAAGGTCGGCTCGTTCAAGGAGCGCTCTGACATGTCGCGCTGGCTGAACAAATGGATCATGAACTATGTGGATGGCGACCCGGCGAACTCGTCCGAAGAGGTGAAATCGCGCAAGCCCCTGGCGGCTGCCGAGGTCACGGTCGAAGAAATTCCGGGCAACCCTGGCTACTACTCATCGAAGTTCTTCCTGCGCCCGCATTACCAGTTGGAAGGCCTGACCGTGTCGTTGCGGCTGGTGTCGACATTGCCCTCGCAGAAGGTCGCATAAGCACAAAGGCGCAGAAAACCTCGGGGCGCATGCGCGTCGTGTGTGCTCCTGACCCCTGACCGATTCGACGACGCTCAACATTCTGGAGTTGCAAATCATGGCACACGTTGACTATTTTCTGAAGGTTGAAGGCGTGGACGGCGAGTCCACCGACGACAAGCACAAGGGCGAGATCGAGCTCGAATCATGGAGCGTCGGTGCGCACAACGCCGGCTCGTTTTCGAGCGGCGGCGGCGGCGGCACCGGGAAGGTCGCGATGGGCGACTTCAACATCGTCAAGAAGACCGACAAGGCATCGGCGAAGCTTCTCGCCGCCTGCTGTACCGGCGAGCACCTGAAGAAGGCCACCCTCGTTTGCCGAAAAGCCGGTGGCGATCAGCAGGAGTTTCTGACGGTCATTCTGTCGCCGGTGCTTGTGAGCTCGTATCAGACGAGCGGCTCCGCCGGCTCCGACGTCATTCCGATGGAGCAGGTCTCGTTGAACTACGGGAAGATCGAATACAAGTACAAGGAGCAGAAGCCCGACGGTTCGCTCGGTGGCGAAGTGATCGGTGGCTGGGACGTGACGACGAACAAGAAGGTCTGATCATCGGCGCGCTTTACGCGCCACGGACGCACCGCCCCGATCGCGAGGTCCGGACGGGCGCCGGCCGCACATGGCCCGGAGTTCGGTGAAGGAGCCCTGAGATGCCGATTCAGATCAATGAACTCACGGTTGACGCCGCCTCCGACATCTTTCTGCACGTCCAGACAAAACGCGCAGGAAAGATCAAGGGGGAAGGCACAACCGAGGGCCACAAGGACGACATCGGTATTTATCGGTGGCACTGGGGTGTCGCCGCCAACACCGCGATCGGGTCGACGGCGTCGACGGCGCGCCGATCGTATAAGCACCTCGTCGTGACGAAGGGCATCGACTCGGCGTCGACCGCGCTGCTCAGCGCTCTGGTCACCAATGACGAGGTTCGCGAGGCAACCCTTGCAATGCGCAAGGCCGGCGGCGAGCCACTCGACTACTTTCGCATGACGTTGAACGATGCCCGCGTCGTCGGCGTCGAGGTCGAGGTCGGGACGGACGGCCGACCGATCGAGACGGTCGCGTTCGCGTTCACGAAGATCGACATCGAGTACAAGCGGCAGCAAGGCGAAGGCCTGGGCACGGGCGCGTTCACTTTCACCGACGAAGTGATGGCGAGTTGAGCATGGTGACCGCCCAGGAACTCGTGGCCGCGGGAGATCCGCAAGGCGCGCTCGACATGCTGCAGCGGCAGGTGCGCGAGCGCGCGTCCGATGCCAAGCTGCGCGTGTTCCTGTTCCAGCTATTGTGCGTGCTCGGGCAGTGGCAGCGGGCCTTGACCCAGCTGCAGGTGTGCGGCGAGATGGACCCCGCCACCTTGCCGATGGTCAACACCTACCGCGAGGCAGTGCATTGCGAGGCGGTCCGCGAAGCCGTGTTTTCGGGCCGCACCACGCCGATCGCCTTCGGAGAACCGCAGGCTTGGGTGGCTTGGCTGGCCGAGGCGCTGCAGGCGGATGCCCGCGGCGACGCCGCGTCCGCTGCACGCCTGCGCACCGAGGCCTTCGAGGCGGCTCCGGCGACGCGCGGCAGCCTGAATGGCGCGACGTTCGAGTGGATCGCTGATGCGGACTCGCGGCTCGGCCCCGTGCTCGAAGCCGTCGTCAACGGCCGTTACTGCTGGGTGCCGTATGCGGCGGTCAGCAAGGTGCTCATCGAAGCGCCGGTTGATTTGCGCGATCTGGTCTGGGCGCCGGCCCGCTTCGAACTGCGCAACGGCGGCGAGACCGTGGCGCTGCTTCCGGTGCGCTACCCGGGCTCGGGCGCGAGTGCCGATGGGGCCTTGCAACTCTCGCGCAAGACTGAGTGGCTCGAGCTCGCCCCCGAACAGTACCGGGGCCTCGGGCAGCGACTTCTGACAACCAGCGGCCTGGAAGTCGGGCTGCTCGAGGTTCGCGAGATCGTGTTGCAGGCATCTGACCCGGGCGGCGCCGAGCGCCTGCATTGAAAGGCCGGCTGATGGGCAGCGTCGACGTTCGCAATCGACTTCAGCCGGCGTTGCTCGACCGGTTGACCGACGACGCGCGTGGTGACCGGGTCGAGGCCGACGACCACCGAGTGATGTCCAAGGCGCAGTTGCGGCAGGCGGTGTTGCGCGACCTGGGCGCACTGTTCAACGCCGTGCAGCCTCTCGGAGCGGAGGCTGATGCTTACCCGATGCTGGCCGACAGCGTCTTGAACTATGGCCTGCCCCCGTTGTCGGGGCAACTGGCTTCAAGGCTCGACGTCAGCGTGCTGGAGCGCGCCATCCGCCAGGCCATCGTGCGCTTCGAGCCGCGCATCCTTCCCGATTCGCTGCACGTGCGCGCCCTCGAGGCGACCAGCGTGCTCGACACCCACAACGTCATCGAGTTCGAGATCCGCGGACATCTGTGGTCACAGCCGGTGCCGCTTGAAATCCTGCTGCGTACGCAGCTGGATCTCGAGGCAGGGCAGGTCGAGGTACGAGATGCGGCGGGGGTCGTGCCGTCGAAGGCGCATTGAAGCGGTTTTCAGCGGGAAAGAGTCACGATGAACTGGAGCTGGCAGCAGGAAGGATTCGACGCGGCGCCTCGGGCGATGTCGGCGCCGCAAGGCCTGCTTCTCTTTCGGGCCTGGGGCGGCGCAGCGAGCAAGATGGGAAGTCCCACGCGGCCCGGGGTGTGTCTCTCGACGCAGCGGCCGAGCACGCGAACTGAGGCCGAACGCCTGTTCTCCGCCTGGGAATGGGGAAACTCATGCATCTGGCTCACCGAGTTCCGCACGGCGCCGGGGACCACGCTCCACGTCGGACACGTTGATGCGGGACAAGTGCTCGACCTGCGCCTGATCAGCCTTCGCAAAGGCGTGCAGGTGTTTGTTGAGAACCCGGCTCACGCCAAGCTGTTCGAAATGGGGACAACGCGACTTGTGGACGACCTCGGTGGCCGGTACGTCGCAGCGGGTTCGAGAGCCACGCACTAGATGGACCCCCGCCTGCTCCGCCTTTACAGCGACGAGCTGACCCATCTGCGCGAAGTGGGCGCGGAGTTCGCGCGCGAGTTTCCGAAGATCGCCGCCCGGCTGAGCATGGAGGGCATGGAGGTCACCGACCCTTATGTCGAGCGGCTGCTCGAAGGCTTCGCGTTTCTCGCGGCGCGGGTGCAGCTCAAGCTCGAAGCCGAGCAGCCGCGGCTCATCGCGCATTTGCTCGAGGCGACCTACCCGAACTTCCTCGCGCCGATGCCGTCGATGATGATCGCCCGGCTCGGTGTCGACACGGCCGACCCGAATCTGGCGCGGGGCTACGCCGTACCACGCGGCAGTGCGCTGACCTCGGAACTGCCGCGCGGGCAGGACACACGCTGCGAGTTTCGCACGGCGCAGGCGGTCACGCTGTGGCCGATCGAGTTGCTGAGCGCGCAGTACTTCAGCCATGCTCCGGACTTGCCGTTGGCGCGGCTGCCGCAGGTCCAGGGGGTCAAGGGTGGCCTGCGGATCCGGTTGCGCACCGGTGGTGGCATCGCCTTCAACCAGCTCGCCGCGGATCGGCTGGCGTTCTACATCAGCGCGCCCGACGAGGTCGCGTTCCGCCTGCACGAACTCGTGCTCGGCAGTTGCGCCGGCACGCTGGTAGGCACCAGGGCGGGCCAGGCCGACGCAGACGTGGCCCACCAATGGCGCGGACCTGACAGCGTGCGGCCGATCGGCTTCGCAGCCGACGAGGCGCTGCTGCCGGAATCGCTGCGCGCGTTCTCGGGTTATCGGCTGCTTCAGGAAACAGCGGCCATGCCGCAGCGGCTGCTCTTCTTCGAGATCGGCGACCTCGCCGCGCGCCTGGCGAAGGTGAGTGGCGACGAGGTCGAGCTGATCGTCCTGCTGCAGCGCGGCGATGCCTCGTTCGAGGCGCTGGTCGATGCGACGAGCCTGGCCCTGTTCTGCACGCCCGCGATCAACCTGTTCCGCAAGCGCCTGGACCGCATCCAGCTCGGGCCGGGGTCGTGGGAATACCACGTCGTGGCCGATCGCACCCGGCCGATGGACTACGAAGTGCACAGCCTCGACTCGGTCGTGGGCTTTGGCACCGGGCGCGTCGCGCAGCAGGATTTCCTGCCGCTGTACGCCACATACCACGAGGCGTCGTCGCACGCGCTGGGCGAGGCGCACGGCTTTTACACGGTCCGGCGCGAGCCGCGCCTGATGTCGCAGCGCCAACAACAGCATGGCCTGCGCTCCTCGTACATCGGCGAGGAGGTCTACATCTCCCTGGTCGATCCACGCCACGCGCCGTATCGCGAAGACATCCGCCAGTTGTCGATGTCAGCATGGGTCAGCAACCGCGACCTGCCGACCCTGCTGCCGCACGGCGGCCCCGAAGGCGCAGCGCCGCAGTGGCGTCTCGAGTCGCCCGGGCCGGTGCTGCGGGTTGACGCGCTGCGCGGGCCGACCCGGCCGGTGACGCGCCGCCCCGTTGGCGATCTGGGCTGGAGCCTGGTGAGTCACCTGACACTCAACCACCTGTCGCTGATCGGCGAATCGCCGCAGCGCGCGGCGGCGGCGCTGCGCACGATGCTCGCGCTGTACGCTCCGCCCGAGGACGTGGGCTGGGCGCGCCAGGCCGACGGCGTGCGTGCCCTGGAGGCGCGCACCGTCGTGCGGCGTCTGCCGTTCAAGGGGCCGCTGAGTTTCGGCACCGGCATCGAGATCGTGCTCGAACTCGACGAATTCGCCTATCAGGGCACCAGCGCCTTCCTGTTTGCCAGCGTGCTCGAACGCTTCTTCGCCCGCCACGCGGCAATCAACTCCTTCACCCAGCTCAGCCTGCGCACGCCGCAGCGCGGCGAGGTGATGCGTTGGCCGCCGCGCGTCGGGCTGCGGGAGACCGTGTGAGCCCGCGCCGGCGCCGTGGGCCACGGGGCGGCTCTCCGTCTCCGTTCGCAAGCCCCCGCCCGGGCGGACTGCGCGAAGCGCCAAGGGTGTTCCATGAATGAAGTGCCCGAAACGCGCGCGCCGCCGGCCGAGCGGAAGGCCGCACTGCGCACATTGTTCGAGGCGTTGCAGGCGGCGCCCTATGCCCACGATTTTTTTGCGCTGCTGCGACGCGTGGAGTCGTTGCACCCAGACGCGCCGCGCATCGGCCGCGCGCTGCGGCCCTCGCAGGAAGCGCTGCGGCTCGGCCAGGAACCCGAGCTCGATTTCGCGCCCGCCGCGCTCGCGACCTTCGGTCAGGAAGGAGGCGCTGCGCCGCGCCTTGGCGTGCGCTTCTTCGGGCTGCTCGGATCGCAGGGGCCGATGCCGTTGCACCTGACGGAATACGTTCGCGAGCGGCTGCGCTATCGCAACGATCCCACGTCGGCGCGCTTTCTCGACATCTTTCACCACCGGTTGCTGACGCTGTTCTACCGCGCGTGGGCCGAAGCGCAACCGACGGTGCAGCACGATCGACCCCGAGAAGACCGCTTTGCGGCATGGCTCGGC
This sequence comes from Rhizobacter sp., assembly GCA_031360005.1. Classification (GTDB taxonomy): domain Bacteria; phylum Pseudomonadota; class Gammaproteobacteria; order Burkholderiales; family Burkholderiaceae_C; genus LMDS01. The sequence goes on along the minus strand of JANMAW010000021.1, from coordinate 1,038 downwards.
GCGACCTTCGGTCACGGTGGCGCGATGCGTAACCAAGGCAGCCTGCCGGAGACCGCGCGGCTGTTCCAGGCCGGTCTGCTGGGCTCGCGCAGCCGGCACCCGGAGGGTCTGGCCAAGCTGTTGTCGCAGTACTTTGCGGTGAAGGTCCGCATCGAACCCTACGTGGCCCACTGGATGACCATCGACGAGGCGGACTGCACCCGGCTGGGCTACGCGCACAACCGGCCGGAACGCGCACGCACAGCCGCCGCGGCCCTCGGCAGCGCGGCGACGGCCGGCCGCAGGCTGCACGACCGGCAGTACAAGTTCCGTATCGCGCTCGGCCCGTTGACGCTGGTGCAGTACCACGGCTTCCTGCCTGGCGGGCAAGCCTGGCTGCGGCTGCGCGACTGGGTGCGCCTGTACATCGGCCTGGACCTCGTCTGGGACGTGGAGCTGTGCCTCGCCCACAGCGAAATTCCCGAACCGCGACTCGGCCGGCGTGTGCAGCTCGGCGTTGCCGCGTGGCTCGGCCACCGCGATTGCCAGCGCGACCGCTCGGCCGACCGGCACGACCTGCGGTTGCGTCCCGACACCGCGTTCCTCCTTCGCCATGGAGTTCCCCATGCTTGAAATCTCCCGCACCGCGCTGTTCGGCAAGCTCAACCCGCTGGCCTACAAGGCCGTCGAAGGCGCTACCGTGTTCTGCAAGCTGCGCGGCAACCCGTATGTCGAGTTGCAGCACTGGCTTTACCAGATCCTCAACACGCAAGACTCCGACCTGCATCGCATCGTCAAGCACAACGGGCTCGATCCGTCGGTGCTGGCCAGTGACCTGATGGCCTCGCTCGACCGGCTGCCGCGCGGTGCGTCGTCGGTGACGGATCTGTCGAGCTGGGTCGAAAACGCGGTCGAGCGCGGCTGGGTCTATGGCTCGCTGATGTTCGGCGATGCGCAGGTGCGCACCGGCACGCTGATGGTCGGCATGCTGAAGACGCCCCCGTTGCGCAACGCGCTGCTGTCGATCTCGCGTCAGTTCGATCGGATCAAGATCGAGGA
>JANMAW010000637.1:0-2913 GCA_031360005.1 Rhizobacter sp. | reverse complement strand
ACCGAGCGCCGCTACACCAAGCTCAGCTTCAGCGAACGCCTGAAGCTGCAGCTCGAAAACCTCACCGCCGGTGCGAAGGCCTGAGGCCCGCCGACGCCGCCGCGAGAGATCACCGATGCGCTTTTCCGTGTACCAGGTCAGCCGCCGAGGCGGGCGCGAGAAGAACGAAGACCGCATGGGCTATTGCTACACGCGCGATGCCGGTCTGTTCGCGCTTGCCGACGGCATGGGCGGGCACCCCGAAGGCGAGGTCGCCTCCCAGTTGGCGCTGCAGACGCTGGCGGCGATGTTCCAGCGCGACTGCAAACCCACCGTGCCCGACCCGCTGCGCTTTCTGCACGAAGCGATCATCGCCGGCCACCACCAGCTGTTGCGCTACGCGACGCAGAAGGCCTTGATCGACACGCCACGAACGACGATCGTCGCCTGCCTGATGCAGGGCAATGCGGCCTACTGGGCACATTGTGGCGATTCGAGGCTGTATCTCGTGCGCGGCGAGAAGCTGATCGCGCGCACCCGCGACCACTCGTACTCCGAGCTGCAACAGACCATGAGCCAGGTCGTGCCGATGCCCGACCGCTTCAACCGCAACGTGCTGTTCACCTGCCTCGGCAGCCCGGGCAAGCCGGTGGTCGACACCGTCGGCCCGCTGCTGCTGCAGACCGGCGATCGGCTGCTGCTGTGTTCCGATGGCCTGTGGGGCACGGTCGAAGACGCGGTGATCACCGATCAGCTCGCGCGCAATGCCATCTCCGATGCGGTGCCCGAGCTCGTCGAGCAGGCGCTGCGAAACGGCGGGCCCAAGAGCGACAACGTGTCGGTGCTGGCCGTCGAGTGGGAGTCGGCCGAAGACAGCGACAGTGCCGCCGGCATCTCGACGCAGCAGCTCGGCGAAGAGGTCTTCGCATCGACGATCCAGGCCAGCGTGCTCGGTGCCGAAGCGCCCGACGAACTCGACGAAGCCGAGATCGAGCGCTCGATCCGCGAGATCAACGAAGCGATCCGGCGCTCGTCGCAGCAACGAAAGCCCTGACCGGTTCGCCGTGTCGGCGCCGGGCATCGGCGCGTGGACAATACGCGGCATGACATTCCAACGCACTGAACATCGCGCTGCCGACGCACTGCGCCCGGTCACGATCACCCGCCGCTACACGAAGCATGCCGAAGGGTCGGTACTGGTCGCGTTCGGCCACACCAAGGTGCTGTGCACCGCATCGGTCGAAGAGAAAGTGCCGCCGCACCGGCGTGGCAGTGGCGCAGGATGGGTGACGGCTGAATACGGCATGCTGCCGCGCGCCACCCACACCCGCAGCGACCGCGAGGCGGCCCGCGGCAAGCAGAGCGGCCGCACGCAGGAGATACAGCGCCTGATCGGCCGTTCGCTGCGCTGCGTGTTCGATCTTCGGCTGCTGGGCGAACGCACGATCTCGCTCGACTGCGACGTACTCCAGGCCGACGGAGGCACGCGCACTGCGGCGATCACCGGCGCGTTCGTCGCTGCGCACGACGCCGTGGGCTGGCTGCAGGCGCAGGGCAAGCTCGACGTCTCGCCGATCCGCGAGTTCGTCGCGGCGGTTTCGGTCGGCATCGTGCAGGGCACACCGCTGCTCGACCTCGAATACACCGAAGACGCTGCCTGCGACACCGACATGAACGTCGTGATGACAGGCGCTGGCGGCTTCGTCGAAGTGCAGGGCACCGCCGAAGGTGCCTCGTTCTCGCGCTCCGAGATGGATACGTTGCTGCGGCTCGCCGACAAGGGCGTGCGCGAGCTGGTGGCCGCGCAACGCCTTGCATTGGGGCTTTGACCTTGCGGCTCGTTCTGGCATCGAGCAACCGGAAGAAGCTGGCCGAACTGCAGGTGCTGTTCGCGCCACTCGGTGTCGATTTGGTGATGCAGGAATCGCTCGGCATCGGCGAGGCCGAAGAGCCGCACGCGACCTTCATCGAGAACGCGCTCGCCAAGGCGCGTCATGCCGCGCAGTTGGCTGCAGGCGCGGCGATCGCCGACGACTCCGGACTGTGCGTCGATGCGCTCGGCGGCGCGCCGGGGGTCATCTCGGCGCACTTTGCTGCGATCGAACCGGGCGCACGCGAAGGCGAACGAGAGCTGCAGCGCGCGCGCCAGGACGCCGCGAACAACCGCTTGCTGATCGAACGCCTCGACGGTGTCGCCGACCGCCGCGCACGCTTCGTCAGCACGCTGGTCGCGGTGCGCGCGGCCGACGACCCGGAGCCGCTGGTGGCGGTGGGACGCTGGTTCGGCGAGATCCTGCCGGCGCCCAGCGGTTCGGGCGGTTTCGGCTACGACCCATTGATGCTGATCCCGGCGCTCGGCCGCGCGGTGGCCGAACTGCCCGACGCGGTCAAGAACGCCCACAGTCACCGCGCGCTCGCCGCTGCCCAGATGCTGCGGTTGATGCGCGAGGCTTGGCACCTTGGCTGAGTTCCGCATCGCCTCGGACCCGCCGACGTCGCAAGCCGAATCCGATGCCGACCGCCTGGCGCGCTACATGCGCTCCGGCACGCTGGCGTTGGCCGCGTTGCCGCCGCTGTCGCTCTACGTGCATCTTCCGTGGTGTCTGAAGAAATGCCCGTACTGCGATTTCAATTCACATGAACTGACGGCGCCGATGCGCCTGCCGCGTCGTTCGGCGGGGGGAGCCCAGCCGGGCGCCCCGGCGCCGGCTGAACCGCGCGTCGAAATCCCAGAGTCCCGCTACCTCGACGCATTGCGTGCCGATCTCGAAGCCGCATTGCCGTTCATATGGGGCCGGCGCGTCCATTCGATCTTCATCGGCGGCGGCACGCCCAGCCTGTTCGCGCCGCGAGCGATCGACCGGCTGATCGCCGACATCCGCGCGCGCTTGCCGCTGGAGGCCGGCTGCGAGATCACCCTCGAAGCCAACCCCG
>JANMAW010000619.1:0-1980 GCA_031360005.1 Rhizobacter sp. | reverse complement strand
GACTTCCAGAAAGACCCGCGGCCGAACAAGATCAACCTGAGCATCGGCATCTATTTCGACGATGCCGGGCGCATCCCGGTGATGGATTCGGTCCGCCGCGCCGAGGCGCGGGTTGTCGCCAACGGCGGGCCGAAGCCCTACCTGCCGATCGAAGGCGCGACGAACTTCCGCAGCGCGGTCCAGCAGCTGTTGTTCGGGGCGGGGCACGAGGCGCTGGCTTCGGGCCGGGTCGCGACGATTCAGTCGGTCGGCTCCAGCGGCGGCCTGAAGGTGGGCGCGGATTTCATCGCGCGCCACTTCGCCGGCAGCCAGGTGTGGGTCAGCGACCCGACCTGGGACAACCACCGTTCGATGTTCGAAGGTGCCGGCCTCACAGTCAATAGCTACCCGTACTACGACCCGAAGACCGGTGGGCTGAAGTTCGCCGAGATGCTGGCTGCGCTGCGTGGGCTGTCGGCGAAGAGCGTCGTGCTGCTGCATGCCTGCTGCCACAATCCGACCGGCGTCGACCTGACCCGCGCGCAGTGGGACGAGCTGATTGCGTTGCTGCGTGAACGTGCACTGATCCCCTACCTCGACCTGGCCTATCAGGGCTTCGGTGACGGCATCGAAGCCGACGCGTACGCGGTGCGGGCGCTTGCAGGCGCAGGCGTCAGCTTCTTCATCGCCAATTCGTTCTCGAAGAGCATGAGCGTGTACGGCGAACGCTGCGGTGCGTTGAGCGTGGTCTGCCCGGACGCGGTGCAGGCCGCGCTGGTTCTGGGCCAGCTGAAGTTCACGGTGCGTCGCAATTACTCGAGCCCGCCGATTCACGGCGGCCAGATCGTTGCGACGGTGCTCACCGATCCCGAACTGCGCCGCAGCTGGGAGAACGAACTCGGCGCCATGCGCGAGCGCATCCTGATGATGCGTCAGGCGCTGCACCGCGGGCTGGCGGCCAGGCTGCCGGGCCGCGACTTCGATTACTTCCTGACGCAGCGCGGCATGTTCAGCTACACCGGGATGACCCCCGCGCAGGTCGATCGGCTGCGCGAAGAGCATGCGGTCTACGTGCTGCGCTCGGGACGCATCTGTGTCGCCGGCCTGAACAACGCGAACGTCGAAGCGACGGCGGTGGCGATGGCGGCGGTGCTCGGCGCGCCGCGCTGAAAGAGGTTTTGTGGGAGGCGTGCGGACCTTCGCCGGGCCGGGCCGGGATGGCAGAAGAGACGATGGCTAGCGACCGAACCAGCGCTTGGCGTGCAGCCCGAGCCCGGTCACCACGCTCGCAAACCGATCGCCTTGCGCGACCGCCGCAGCTGGGAATGCTGCGGCAATCCGGCTCGATAGCAGCCGCAGTCCGGTGGATCCGCCGGTGAAGTAGAGCGCGTCGACCTGCGCCGGCGTCAGGCCGGCCAGGGCCACCGTCGCGCGCGCCGCAGCGACGATGCGTTCGATGTCGACGTCGAAAGCCTGCACCGCGTCGCGCTCGCTGAGCGTCGCGCTCAGATTTCGTTCGGTGTGACTCAGGTCGATGCGGGTGCTGCCGCCTTCGGCGACGTCAATCTTGGCTGTTTCGGCGCGCGCCGCGAGTTCGTGACCGAGGCGCTCGTCCACCACCACCATCAGCCGCTCGTGGTGCACCGGGTCGCCGTAAAAGCCGCGCATGCCGCGCAACTCGGCGACGCGGCCCGGGTTGTAGACGGTGTTGATCAGGTGCCAGGTCGCGAGGTCGAAATAGACCCCGCTGGGCACCTCGCGTGGGGGCATGCCGGCCACGGTCGGGCCGCAGCCGCCGTATCCGTAGTGCGGCAGGATCGCCCTCAACTCGACGCGCCGGTCGAAATCGGTTCCCGCGACGTGCACGCCGTGGTTCGCGAGAATGTCGCCGCGGCGGTCGAGCTTGTCGGCGCGATGCGGTCCGACGCGAACGACCGAGAAGTCGGACGTGCCGCCGCCGATGTCGGCCACGAGCACGATCTGTTCGAAGCTCACGCTTCG
>JANMAW010000609.1:0-4286 GCA_031360005.1 Rhizobacter sp. | reverse complement strand
CCATTGCGGGGTCGCCCCGACGCACCGGTTGCAGGCCGCGGGCCGCTCGAAACCAGCTTCGGATCGATGCTGGCCGCGTCGCTTCGATGATGCTCACGCTGCTCGCCTTCGACACCGCAACCGAACACCTGAGCATCGCGCTTGGCGTGCGAGGCCGGGTGCTGACGTTCGAAGCCGCGGGTGGTGCGCAGGCGTCGGCGACATTGATCCCGGCCATTCTCGCGCTGCTCGGTCAGGGCGGCGTGGCGCTGCGCCAGCTCGATGCGATCGCCTTCGGGCGCGGCCCCGGCGCGTTCACCGGTCTGCGCACCGCCTGTTCGGTGGCCCAGGGGCTCGCGTTCGGTGCCGGCAAGGCGGTGCTGCCGATCGACACGCTGCTCGCGGTCGCCGAAGACGCGCGCGCCGGCTGCCCGGATGATTTGCGCGTGTGGGTCGCGATGGACGCGCGCATGAACGAGGTCTACGCCGCGCACTATCAGTTCGCCGCGGGCCGCTGGACGACGCTCGATGCACCGATGCTGACCACCCCCGACGCCCTCAACCGGCGCTGGCACTTGCAGCCACCGGCAATGGTCGCCGGCACGGCGCTCGCGGCATTCGGCGCGCAGCTGGCGGCTGGCGATGCGCGTTGCGTTCCCGGGGCGCTGCCGCGCGCGGCAGCGATGCTGCCGCTGGCGCAGACGCTGTGGGCGCAGGGCGGTGCCGTCGCTGCCGAACTCGCGCTGCCGCTGTACCTGCGCGACAAGGTGGCGCAAACCACGGTCGAGCGTGAAGCGGCGCGCGTTGCGAAAGACGCGCTGGAGCGGCTGCGATGAGCGCGTTGTGGCGCGATGATGCCGATCGGGCCGATGCGCGCCTGCGCGAAGCGCCTGTGCTGTCGCCGATGACCGCCGCGCAACTCGACGCGGTGCTTGCGATCGAGGTGTCGGCGTACGCTTTCCCGTGGAGCCGCGGCAACTTCGTCGACTCGCTCGCCGCCGATCACCCTTCGCGGGTGCTGCATGACGCGCGTGGCGAGATCCTGGGCTATTTCGTCGCGATGGCCGGTGTCGACGAGATGCACCTGCTCAACATCACCGTCGCGCCTGCCGCTCAAGGCCGCGGCCACGCGCGCTTTCTGATCGATGCACTGATCGGGCTGTGCCGTCGGCAGCGTGCACGCGAACTCTGGCTCGAAGTTCGCGCGAGCAACATCCGCGCGCGCGCGATGTACGAGCGCCTGGGTTTCCTGCAGCTGGGGGTGCGCAAAGGCTACTACCCGGCGCCCTTCGGGCGGCGCGAAGACGCCGTCGTGATGAGCCTGAAATTCGTGCCAGCGAAGCCCGGGACGAACGATGCGCCGGAGTGAGCGGCAGATCGCAATGCTGCGCGAGATGGGGATCCGGTGCTGGGGCCCGCAACCGGACCCGGTGCCGCGGCTCGCCGACTCGCCGCTGCCGGCGGCGGAGCAGACGGGAGCGGTGGCGGGCGAGCACGCCAGCGTCGTCATGGAGGTTCGGCCGACGGCGGCTGGGCCGTCTTCGGCTGCCGCCCTCGACTGGCCCGCGTTGCGCGCGGCCGTCGCGGAATGCACCGCCTGCAAGCTCTGCGAAGGGCGGCGCCAGACGGTGTTCGGCGTCGGCAACGAGCGTGCGCACTGGATGGTCGTCGGCGAAGCGCCGGGCGAGCAGGAGGACCAGCGGGGCGAACCCTTCGTCGGCAAGTCCGGCCAGTTGCTCGACAACATGCTGCGCGCGATCGGGCTGACCCGGGGCGAAGCCGCGCCGGCGCTGCAGGTGTACATCGCCAACACGGTCAAGTGCCGGCCGCCCGGCAATCGCAACCCAGAGCCCGACGAACTGGCGACTTGCGAACCCTTTCTGATCCGTCAGGTGCAGCTCGTGCAGCCGAAGATCATCCTCGCGATGGGGCGCTTCGCGGTGCGCAGCCTGCTGCGCAGCACCGAGCCCATCGGCAGGTTGCGCGGCCGCGTGCACCACTACCAGGGCGTGCCGCTGATCGTGACCTACCACCCGGCCTACCTGTTGCGCAACCCCGAAGACAAGGCCAAGGCGTGGGACGACCTGTGCCTGGCCGTCGAAGCCGCGCAGCCTGAGGCGAAGCGCTGAGGGCGCGCTACGCCGGTGGCGCAGCGCGCGGCGACTATGATCGGAATCGATCGCCCGGTGAGCCACATCACCGGGCGTGATCGCTCCCATGGCTGCCGCCCTGCCTTCGCCCCTGCCTCCGCTCCAGCCGGACGACGCCTCGCGCGCCAACGACGCGGCGCCACCGCATGCCGGTGCCGACGGCGCGTCGGTGCGCCGTTCGCCTCAGGCCCAGGCGGCACTGTTCACGCTGGCCGACAACGTGCCGGCGTTGATCGCGTACTACGACGCTGGCGAGTTCCGCTGCCAGTTCGCCAACAAGCCGTACGCCCGGACCTTCGGCCGCGACGAGTCGTCGATCGTCGGCCTGACCCTTGAAGAGGTGATCGGCGCAGACGCGACGCGCGAGATCCAGCCGCATGTCGAGCGCATGCTTGCGCAGCGCTCGCCGGTGATCTACGAGCGCATGCTGCCCGATCCCTCGGGCGGCATGCGCTGGATCGAGGTGAACCTGATTCCGCACCTCGACGACGGGGCCGGCGGGCAGACCGGCGCCGCCCTCGGCGCGTTCGTGCTGATCAGCGACATCACCAAGCACCGGCTGGCCCAGCGGACGGCGCGCGAGTCGGAAGAACGGCTGGCCAAGTTCATGCAGGCCAGCGCCGAAGGCATCGTGTTTCACAACGGCGGCGTCATCACCGACGCGAATCCGCCGTTGTGCGAGCTGACCGGTTACGCGCTCGAAGACGTGCTCGGGCGCAAGACGCTCGAGTTCATCGCTCCCGACCACATGGCGCAGGTTGCCGCAGTCATCGCCTCGGGCCAGGAGACAGGCTACGAGAGCGTGCTGATCGACAAGCACGGCCAGCGCATCCCGGTGGAGTTCATCGTGCGCACCATCTTGCGCAACGGCGAGCGCATGCGCATGACGATCGTGCGCGACATCCGTGATCGCCATGCCGCGCAGGCGCGCATCCACCACCTCGCGCACCACGACGCGCTAACCGGGCTGCCGAACCGGGCGTCGTTCATGGAGCGACTGCAGCAGCAAATGCTGGCCGGGCCGCAGGGCGAATCTCGGCTGGCGCTGCTGTTCATCGACCTCGACCACTTCAAGCGCGTCAACGATTCGCTCGGCCACCTCGTCGGCGACACGCTGCTGCGCACCGTGGCGGCGCGCATCACCGCGAGCCTGCGCGCGACCGACCTCGTCTCGCGTTTCGGCGGCGATGAGTTCGTGGTCCTGCTGTCGGGGCTGGCCGCGGGCCGGCAGCACCGCGGCGATGCCGAAGAGGTGGCGCAGAAGCTGCTCGCCAGCATCGGTGCGCCACTCGAGGCCGATGGGCGTCCGCTGTCGGTGACGCCTTCGGTCGGCATCGCGCTCTACCCGGACGACGGCGCCACGCCCGAAGAACTCGTCAAGCACGCCGATGCGGCGATGTACCTGGCGAAGGCGCACGGCCGTGCCAAGCACCAGTTCTTCGACCGGGGCATGGCCAACTCGGCGTATGCCGAGCTGGTGATGGAAGGGCAACTCGCGCAGGCGCTCGAACGTGGCGAGTTCGTGCTGCACTTCCAGCCGCAGGTGCGCGCGTGCGATGGCGCGCTGGCTGGCGCCGAGGCACTGATCCGCTGGAACCACCCCGAGCGCGGTCTGCTGCGCGCAGACGAATTCATACCGCTGGCCGAACGGCGCCAACTGATGCTGCCGATCGGGCAATGGGTTCTGGGCGAGGCCGTGCGCTGCGCGCTGCGCTGGCACGACATGGGGCTGTCGGTCGCGCCGGTGGCGGTGAACCTGTCGAGCGTGCAGTTTCATTCGACCGGATTCCTCGACGCCGTCGCACAGGTGTTGCCACCCGGCGGCATCGGCAGCGGACGGCTCGAACTCGAACTCACCGAGCGCATGCTGATGGACGACCTGGTGCAGGTGAAGCAGCGCCTCATGCACCTGAAGGCGATGGGCTTTCAGATCTCGGTCGATGACTTCGGCACCGGCTATTCATCGCTCGGGCACCTGAAGGAGCTGCCGATCGACAAGGTCAAGATCGACCGGTCGTTCGTGCACGACCTGCCGGCCAACGGCGACTCGGCCGCGATCACGCGCGCGATCATCCAGATGGGCCGCAGCCTGGGGATGCTGGTGATCGCCGAGGGCGTCGAGACCGAGGCGCAGCGCAACTTTCTCGCCGAGCACGG
>JANMAW010000583.1:0-2595 GCA_031360005.1 Rhizobacter sp. | reverse complement strand
GAGGGTCTGGATGAACTGCGCGATCGCCTCGCGCGTGATCGTCTTGCCGCGCGTCAGCTCCTTCAGCCGCTCGTATGGATTTGGCAGCTGGTAGCGGCGCATGACAGTCTGGATCGGCTCGGCAAGCACTTCCCACGCGTTGTCGAGGTCGGCAGCGAGCGCATCGGCATTGACCTCGAGCTTGTCGAGGCCGCGCAGCAGCGAGTCGTAGCCGAGCAGCGCATAGCCGAACGCCACGCCCATGTTGCGCAGCACGGTGCTGTCGGTCAGGTCGCGCTGCCAGCGCGAGATCGGCAGCTTCTGGCTCATGTGCGTGAGCAGCGCGTTGGCGAGGCCGAAGTTGCCCTCGGCGTTCTCGAAGTCGATCGGGTTCACCTTGTGCGGCATCGTGCTCGAACCGATCTCGCCTACGCGCGTCGCCTGCTTGAAGTAGCCCAGGCTGACGTAGCCCCACACGTCGCGCGACCAGTCGATCAGGATCGTGTTGGTGCGCGTCAGCGCATCGAAGAGTTCGGCGATGCAGTCGTGCGGCTCGATCTGGGTCGTGTAGGCATTGAACGCGAGCCCGAGCCGCGCTTCGACGACATCGCGAGCGAATCCCTCCCAGTCGAAGCCGGGGTAGGCGGCAAGGTGCGCGTTGTAGTTGCCGACCGCGCCGTTCATCTTCGCGAGCAGCTTCACGTCGGCGAAGCGGGTTCGGGCATGCGCCAGCCGCGCGACCACGTTGGCGATCTCCTTGCCCACCGTGGTCGGGCTCGCGGTCTGGCCATGCGTGCGGGCGAGCATCGGCACATCGGCCAGCGCGTGCGCCATCGTGCGCAGCCCCGCTGCGACCCGGTCGAGCGCCGGCAGCAGCACGTCGGCGCGCGCCGCCTGAAGCATCAGCGCATGGCTGGTGTTGTTAATGTCCTCGCTGGTGCAGGCGAAGTGCACGAACTCGGCGGCGGCCTTCAACTCGGGCATCGCATCGAAGCGGCCCTTTAGCCAGTACTCGACCGCCTTGACGTCGTGGTTAGTGGTGCGCTCGATGTCCTTGATCGCCTGCGCGTCGGCCTCGCAGAAGCGCAGCACGAGCCCGCGCAACAGGCCGCGCGCCGCCTCCGACAGCGGCCTGAACTCTTTGAAGCCGGCGCCCGACAGCGCGATGAACCACTCGACCTCGACCTGCACGCGCCGGTGCATCAGCCCGTATTCCGACAACAGCGGGCGCAGCGCGGCGACCTTGGCGGCATAGCGTCCGTCGAGCGGCGACAGGGCGGAGAGGGCGGACAGGTTCATGGCGGTTCGTGCGGGCAGCGCGCCGGATCGGCAGGCAGGCGACGATTGTAGAAGTGCAGGCCCGCGCGGGCGGCGGGCAGGGCAGACCCGGTTGCGCCGCCGGAACGGCTCTTGCTTAATCACGCCAGCCCCTAATCGCCACACTCCAGGAGATCGCCATGTCCGTTTCCCGTCGCCACGCCCTGCGGGCCGCGCTGGCCGCCGCAGCGCTCGCCGGCCTCAGTGCCAGCGCGTTCGCGCAGGCCAGGCTGAAGGTCGCCGCGATCTACACCGTGCCGGTCGAGCAGCAGTGGGTCAGCCGCATCGACAAGGCGCTGAAGGCCGCGGTGGCGCGCGGCGAGATCGACTACGTGTTTTCCGAGAACGTCAGCAACGCCGACTACGAGCGGGTGATGCGAGGCTACGCCGAGGCCGGCAACACGCTGATCGTCGGCGAGGCCTTCGCGGTCGAGGCGGCGGCGCGCAAGGTCGCGAAGGACTATCCGAAGGTCAGCTTCCTGCTCGGCTCTTCGGCTAAGCCGCAGGCGCCGAACCTCGGCGTGTTCGACAACTTCATCCAGGAGCCGGCGTACCTCAGCGGCATGATCGCCGGCGGCATGACCAGGAGCAACAAGATCGGCATGGTCGGCGGCTACCCGATCCCCGAAGTGAACCGGCTGATGAACGCCTTCATGGCCGGCGCGAAGGAGACGAACCCGAAGGTCGAGTTCATGGTCAGCTTCATCAACAGCTGGTTCGACCCGCCGAAGGCCAAGGAGGCCGCGTTCGCGATGATCGACAAGGGGGCCGACGTGATGTACGCCGAGCGCTTCGGCGTCAGCGACGCCGCGAAGGAGAAAGGCAAGCTCGCGATCGGCAACGTCATCAACACGCAGGACAAGTACGCCGACACGGTCGTCGCCTCGGCGCTGTGGCACATGGAGCCGACGATCGATCTGGCGATCAAGTCGGTCAAGGCCGGCAAGTTCGAGGCGAAGGAGTACGGCGAGTACTCGATGATGAAGCACAAGGGCAGCGAGCTCGCGCCGCTCGGCAGCTTCGAGGGCAAGGTGCCGGCCGACATCGTCGCGAAGGTGCAGGCGAAGCAGAAGGCGATCCTCGCCGGCCAGTTCAGCGTGAAGGTCGACGACAGCCAGCCGAAGCCGACCGCGAAGTGATGGGCGACGGCGCCGCCGCTGCGCCGGTCCTGCGCTTGAGTTCGATCACCAAGCGCTTCGGCAGCCTGGTGGCGAACGATGCCATCTCGCTCGAGCTCGCGCGCGGCGAGGTGCTCGCGCTGCTCGGCGAGAACGGCGCCGGCAAGAGCACGCTGGTGTC
>JANMAW010000575.1:0-2944 GCA_031360005.1 Rhizobacter sp. | reverse complement strand
TCGCGGCGTGGCCAGGCAGATCACCCGACTGATTCCCGACTACATGGTGATGGGTGAGCGTGGCATGGAGGACATGACCGAGATGCAGATGCCCTTGCCCGACAACACCGCCGCGATGATGACCGGCACCGGGCCTTACGGCGCGGTCGGCATGGGCGGCATGTTCAGTGTCGTGAAGGTTCGCAAGGACCAGAAGGCGGGCGACTACAAGGATCCGGGTTGGTACAAGCACCCGCCCGGCAGTGTCGCCTACGAGTGGACCGGCGCCCTCGCCGAGCCGGCGCGCTCCGGGGCCGAAGGCACCGGCTCGATGCCGCCGCTGGCCCGCCCGGCGACCGACACCGAAGTCACAGTACGCAAGCCGGGTGCCGGTTCCGGTCAACACAAACAGCATTGAAGCGTTGGTTGATGACCGTGATCGCTCTCAAACAGCCCGCCCGCGCTCGGCGCTCATCATCCCTTCCCCCAACGATCCCGAACCTCGAAGGCACCGACATGAAGCGTCGTCCAATGGCCAATACACTGGTAGTCGCGCTCGCACTTTCCGTGATCGCGGCGGCCCACACGGCTCAGGCTGCCGGCTCCCATGCCGGCGGCCACGACGAATCTGCGATCGGCGAACCCGGCAAGGCGGCCCGCGTGACGCGCACCGTTCGGATCGACATGACCGACGCGATGCGGTTCATCCCGTCGAGCATCGATGCGAAGCAGGGCGAGACAATCCGCTTCGTGATCAAGAACTCCGGCAAGGTCAAGCACGAACTGGTGCTCGGCACCGAGAAGGAACTCAAGGAGCACTACGAAGTGATGAAGAAGTTCCCTGAGATGGAACACGCCGACGCCAACATGGTCACCGTCGCGCCCGGCAGGACGGGCGCAGTGATCTGGCGCTTCACGAAGGCCGGCAAGGTCGACTTCGCCTGCCTGCAGCCGGGGCACTACGACGCCGGCATGAAAGGACTCGTGAGCGTGGCGGCCGGCAAAGCCGCGGCCAACGGGGATGGCCGTGGCAGCCACAAGCATTGACTCGGCAGCCTGTCGCCCGCGCAGGGGGAACCTGCGAATTGCTGCTCGCCTCAACCGACGGCAGCAGCACCAATCATCAACGCTACTGAAAGAGGAAAACGCACCATGAAGATCCTGAACAGATTCGCAGTCACGGCCACCGTCGCTCTCGCCGTCGCCGTCACGCCGATCGCCTTCGCTCAGTCGACGAAGGACCCGGGCAAGATGGACGGAATGAAGATGGGCGAGACCGCTGCGCCATCGGAGATGACCGAAGGCGAAGTGCGCAAGATCGACCTGGAAGGCGGCAAGGTCACGCTCAAGCACGGCGACATCAAGAACCTCGACATGCCCGGCATGACGATGGTCTTCGTCGTCAAGGACAAGGCGATGCTCGACAAGCTGAAGCCGGGAGACAAGGTCCAGTTCAAGGCCACGAACGACGGGGGCAAGTTCACGGTGACCGAGATCCAGACCGCGCGCTGAGTCCGCGGGACGCACGCGCTGTGTTCCTGGTGGCGACCTCCTTGAGCGTGCAATCGGTCGCCACGCCGGCCTTCACCAGCAGGACGGCCGACGACCGCTGCCTCGACGACAGGTGACTGGGGCACGTCACTGGCACATGTCCGGAAACGGCGAGTCCGGATCGCCCGGCTGGCCATAATCGGTGCCATGGATTGCACTGGATCACGGCTCGACGACAAGGAGTCGCATTGAAACGCTCCGATGTCACCGAGTTGCTCGCACTGGCGGCGTTGTGGGGCGCGTCGTTCCTGTTTACGCGGATGGGCGCTGCCGAGTTCGGGCCGATCGCGCTCGTTGCGGTGCGCGTGACAGGCGCGGCGCTTTTCCTGATGCCTCTGTTGCAGATGCGCGGGCAGATGGGCGAACTGACGCGCCATTGGCGCGCCATCTTCGTCGTCGGCATCACCAACTCGGCGCTGCCGTTCCTGTTCTTCAGCTATGCCGCGCTGTCGATCACGGCAGGGCTTTCGGCGATCTTCAACGCGGCCTCACCACTGTTCGGCGCGCTGATCGCGTGGCTGTGGCTGAAGGACCGCCTCACGCCGGCGCGCGTTCTCGGCCTCGTTATCGGCTTCGCCGGGGTGCTGTGGCTCGGGTGGGACAAGGCCAGCTTCAAGCCCGGTGGCTCGGGCTGGGCGACGCTGGCCTGCGTTGCGGCAACGGTGCTGTACGGAGCGTCGGTGAGTCTGACGAAGAAGCACCTGAGTGGCGTCGCACCGATGGCGGTGGCGGCGGGCAGCCAGTTGTCCGCGGCGTTGGCACTGGCGATCCCGGCGGCCCTCTGGTGGCCACCGACGGCGCCCTCGGGCAGCGCGTGGATGACGGCGGCGCTGCTGGCGGTGCTGTGCACCGGCATCGCCTACGTGATGTACTTTCGCCTGATTGCCAACGTCGGCCCGGCCAACGCGATCACGGTGACCTTCCTCGTGCCGGTTTTCGCGGTGCTGTTCGGCTGGGTTTTCCTCGGCGAGCAGCTCACGGCGGTGATGCTGCTGGGCTGCGCGGTGATTCTGACCGGCACCTCCCTCGCGACAGGGCTGCTGAAGTGGCCCGCGGCTGCACGCCTCGGCGCCTGAAGGCGGCGCAGGCCGAGGTATTTCGATTGTCTGAAACGCCGGCTGGCGTGCCTTCGGAAGAACTCATGCTCGGGTTTGCTAGGCGTGCCTCGCCTAGATCTTGTTGTCGGCGCGCTCGGCCTGGTGCTCGGGACGTGTGGTGGGTGCGGCCGCGACGACCGACCACCAGCGCGGTCGGGCCAGCAGCAGTCCCAGCATCAGAACCAGCGGCAGCGTCAGCCAGCCGAAGCTGCGCTGTCCCACTGCGCCGAAGAGCCAGCCGCCTGCGGCCGAGCCGAGCGTCTGGCCGAAGCCGGCCGCCGCCGCCAGGCCGCCCATCACGACACCCAGCTTGTGTG
>JANMAW010000574.1:0-2440 GCA_031360005.1 Rhizobacter sp. | reverse complement strand
TCCCCGAAGCGGCCCCACGCCGCGCACCGCGCAGCCCGTGGCAATCGATGCCACCGATAGCGCCGAATCGAAACAGGAGCTGAACATCGTCTCGCCTGCGAACCGTGCTGACCTGCTGCGCGTCGACGGCGTGACCGTGAGGTTCGGCGGCATCACGGCGCTCGACAAGGTGTCGTTTGCGGTCGCGGCGGGCCACATCGTCGGGCTCATCGGGCCGAACGGTGCCGGCAAGACGACGCTGTTCAACTGCCTCTCGCGGCTGTATTCGTTCAACGAAGGCAGCATCCTGTTCGAAGGCCGGCCGCTGGTCGCGACCCAGGCGCACCGCATCGCCTCGCTCGGCATCGGGCGCACGTTCCAGAATCTGGCACTGTTCCGCACGATGACCGTGCGGCAGAACATCCTTCTCGGCGGCCACTGCCGCACGCGCAGCGGGTTTTTCGCGAATGCGCTGCGCCTGCCGCAGGTGCGGCGCGAGGAACGGGCGCTCGACGCCCACGCCGACCAGCTCGTCGAGTTGCTCGATCTGCGCGGCGTCGCCGAGACGCGCGTGATGGACCTGCCGTTCGGAACGCAAAAGCGCGTCGAGCTCGGGCGGGCGCTGGCGAGTCAGCCGAAGCTGCTGCTGCTCGACGAGCCGGCAGGCGGGCTGAATCACGAAGAGGTCGGCACGCTGATGGCGTTGCTGCGCCTGGTGCGCGAGCGCCTCAAGCTCACGATGCTGCTGGTCGAGCATCACATGAACCTGGTGATGCGGGTGTCGGACAAGGTCGTCGCACTCGACTTCGGCCGCGTCATCGCCGATGGCACGCCGGCCGAAGTGCAGGGCAACCCCGAGGTGATCCGCGCTTACCTGGGGGCCGAAAGCTGATGGCCAGGCTGCTCGAGGTGCGCGGCCTGCATGCCCAGTACGGTGCGACCCGGGTGCTGCACGGCATCGATTTCGGCGTCGAGGAGGGCGGCATCACGACGATCCTCGGCGCCAACGGCGCCGGCAAGACGACGCTGCTGCGCGCGGTCTGCGGCATGGTGAAGACGCAGGGCGAGATCGCTGGCCGGCGAACGCATCGAAGGCCGCGCCACCGAGAGCATCGTGCGCCTCGGCGTGGCGCACGTGCCCGACGCCCGCGGCACCTTTGTCAACCTGAGCGTCGAGGAGAACCTGCGGCTGGGCGCCTACACGCGGCGCGACAAGGCCGCGGTGGCGGAAGACTTCGACCGCATGTACGGCTACTTTCCGCGCCTGAAGGAACGCCGGAGCCAGCAGGCCGGCACGCTGTCGGGCGGCGAGCAGCAGATGCTCGCGGTGTCGCGCGCGCTGATGTTGCGGCCGCGCCTGCTGCTGCTCGACGAGCCTTCGTTCGGGCTGGCGCCGCTGATCGTGCGCGAACTGTTCGAGATCTTTCGCGTGATCAACCAGCGCGATCGCGTCAGCATGCTGCTGGTCGAGCAAAACGCGGCGCTGGCGCTGAAGCTGGCGGGTCATGCCTACCTGCTCGAGACCGGACGCGTGGTGGTTTCGGGCAGCGCCGAATCGATCCGCAGCGACGAGTCGGTCCGGCGCTCGTACCTCGGCTACTAGCAACAACGCAAGATGAACGTCCTGCTCCATCAAGTGCTTTCGGGCCTCGCCACCGGTGGCATCTACGCCAGCGTGGCGCTGGCACTCGTGATGATCTACCAGGCCACGCACCTGGTGAACTTCGCGCAGGGCGAACTCGCGATGTTCTCGACCTACATCGCGTGGAGCCTGATCCAGGCCGGCGTGCCGTATTGGGCGGCGTTCTTCATCACCGTCGCGCTCGCGTTCGTGATCGGCGTCGTGATCGAGCGCGTGATCGTGCAGCCGGTCGAGAACGCGCCGATCCTGTCGGTCGTGATCGTGTTCATCGGCCTGCTGGTGATCCTGAACAGCCTCGCCGGCTGGATATTCACCTACACGATCAAGCCGTTCCCGAGCCCTTTCCCGGCCGCGCCGCCGTTCGGCAATTCGTATGTCTCGTCGCACGAGCTCGGCTCGATCGGCATCACGCTGGCGGTGCTCGCGCTGGTCTTCGTGTTCTTCCGCTTCACGCCGCTCGGCCTGGCGATGCGCGCGGCGGCGCAGAACCCGGTGTCGAGCCGGCTCGTCGGCATCCGCGTCGGCTGGATGCTGGCACTGGGCTGGGGGCTGGCGGCGGCGATCGGCGCGATCGCCGGGATGATGGTCGCACCGACGGTGTTCCTCGAGCCGAACATGATGGCGGGAATCCTGCTGTACGCGTTCGCCGCGGCGCTGCTCGGCGGCATTGACAGCCCCGGCGGCGCGGTGCTCGGTGGCTTCATCGTCGGCGTGCTCGAGAACGTCGTCGGCTCGATCCTTGGCACCGAACTGAAGCTGACGGTCGCGCTGGTGCTGATCGTCGGCGTGCTGGTGATCCGCCCTTCGGGGCTGTTCGGC
>JANMAW010000545.1:0-4555 GCA_031360005.1 Rhizobacter sp. | reverse complement strand
GAGGCCGGGAATGTCGGGCACCACGTCGCCGGTGGCGGTGAACACCGAGTCTTCGTATTTCGCGCTGAGCTTCGCGCTCTTGAGTCCCTTGATCTTTCCCTTCTGCGTGATGGCGAGCGTGCCGCTGCCGCCGAAGCCGCCCTTGCTCCGGTACCAGAGCTTCATGTCGGCCTGGTCGAACAATCGCTTGTCGGCGCGGAAGCCGCCATTCAGCTCGAAGTTCTTCGAGGTGTCGATCGAGGCATTGAGGAAGCCGCTGCCGAACTTCTGGATCGTGAACTCGGCGCCGCCGCTCACGCTGAAATCGATGCCGTCATAGCCCAGCGTGATGCCGGCCGCATCGATCTTGACGCCGGGGATCTTCAGCTTCTGCGCGAGTTGCGTCGCATCGATGGTGTAGAAGATCCCGAGCTTGCCGTTCTGGATCGTCGCGGGAATGCTGATGCCGCTCAATGCGGGGTGGCTGGGTTGCAGCGTGCCCTTGCCGAACACGCCTTTGCCGAATGTGATGTCGGTGAGCTGTAGCGGACTCATGGGTTTGAAGTCCACCGTGTTTGGAAGCCCGGTGCCGGCTGTCTCACCCAGCTTGCCTGAATACTTTCCCGGACTCAGTGCCTGCGACACGCCGATGCTCACGTTTTCCTTGGGCACTGCCACCGCAGGCCCGAAGTCGAGCACGCCTTCGAGCGTGCCGATGTTGGTGCCCGCAGCCGCGTCGTTGTAGCCGCCGTTGAGCACCAGCTTCTTCATCTTGAAGCCCGCCATGCCGCCGGCCTGCGTGCCGGCGATGTTGATGACGTTCTGGCTGCTGCCGTGCGGCAGCTGGGCGATCAGGAGGCTGCCGGTGGGCGACAACAGCGCGAAGCTGGTCGCCGTGCCGTCGAGGTTGCCGCCGCCGCCAAGCAAGGGCAGCACATGTTCGAGCGCCTCGATCTTCTCCTTGGTCCAGAACATCGAGCCGCCTTCCTTGCGACCCGATTCGCGTGCGCGTCCCTTCACCTTCTTGAAGACCACCGTCATGGTTTCCATGACGACTTCGGCGGTCGGGTCGCCCGCCGCGCTGCGTGGTCCGCTGTAGCCCGCGAGCGCCGGCTTCGCCGGATCGGCCTGGATCTCCTCGCGTACAGTGCGCTTGATGCCGTGGCTGAACGAGCTGCCTACGCTGCCGTTGTGCGCCTGGTCCAGCAACTCCATGTTGTCGATGGCATCGGCGCCGCCGAGCTGGTACTCGACCATGTGGTCGACCTGGAACTGCTTGTCCTCGCCGGCTGCGTTCCACGTGGGCACCTGCAGCAGCTTGGTCAGCTCTTCCTGGCTGCCGGCCTTGATGACCTTCGAGCTCGCGCCGCCGGCCACGTCGAGGTTGAGGTTGAAGCCCGCGCTGGTGCTGGGACGGCGGGCCGGCGGAATCTTGTTGATGTCGGGCTTGACCGCGCCTGTCCACAAGCCCACCTGCTTGGTGCCGCGCGTGCTGGCGTCGTAGGCGCCCTTGCGCTTGAGTAGGCTCTTGCCGCTGAGCTCCGTGTAGCCGCCGAGGTGACGGGCCTTGATCGGCGGCACTTCGAGTTCGGTGTGCGACACCTCGAAGTCGCCGCTGGCCGCCGCCGCACCGGCCGGCGCACGCATGATCATCCGCGAGATCGAGCCTTGCGACTGCTGCAGCACGTGCGCCAGTTCGTGTGCGAGCAGTCGTTTGCCCGACTCGCTTTGCGGTTGGAACTCGCCGCTCGCGAACGCGATGTGGTTGCCGTAGGTGAAGGCACGCGCGTGGATCTGCGCAGCGCTTTGCGCGGCCGCCGTGTCGGTGTGTATGCGCACGTTGCCGAGATCGCAGCCCATGCGTTTTTCGAAATAGCTGCGCGTGTCGGCATCCAGCGGTTCGCCTGCGCCCAGGCGTTCGATCAGCTCCTGCGTGGTGCCGGGCCGATCGGCGGCGTTCTGTGCGCTGTCGGCGTTGGTGTTGTTGCCGCCGCCCGCGTGACTGGTGTTGCTGGAAGGCGTTTCCTTGCGCTTGATCTCTTCGCTCGACTTCGCACCGGCGGCCGGTGTCGCGCCCGCCTTGCCGGCGCCCGCGGCGGGTGCTGACCCGGTCTTGCCGGGCGTTGCGGCGCCGGCCTTCTCATCCGCCTTGCCGGGCGCCGCGGCGCCCGCGGTCTTGCCACCGGCGCTCCCGGTCTTCGCATCCTTGCCCGCCGGTGAACCGCCTTGCTTCTTCGGTTCTTCCTTGCGCTTCACCTCGTCGGGCTTGGCCGATGCCGGTGCCTTGTTCTTGGCGGGCCCCGAACCCGCCGGCTCCGGCATGCGCAGCACCTTGTCGGCGATGGCGTCGGCCTCGCGCTCCACCGCATCGCCCGGTTCGCTCACGGCGAGCTTGGCGCGCACCGCCATTCGATCGAAGCGCTGCTGTCCGGCGGCGACAGCGGTCTTGTCGCCTGCAGCGGCGGCGCTTTTCCCCTTGTCCTGCCCAACTGCTGGCGCCGCGGTCTTGTCGCCTTTCTCGGCCTTGTCGCCCCCCGCGGGCTTCGCCGTGGGGCCACCAGCCTTCGCCTTGTCACCCTCCGCCCCCGCCTTGGCAGGCGGTGGCGTGGCGGGCTTCTTGGTGTCTGCGGCGGGCGGAGCGGCGGCCATGTGGGTTCCGGATGTTCAGCCGTGCTCGAAGATGGGCTCGTAGCCCACCAGCGTGACGACCTGCGCACCGTGTCCGAGATCGGCCAGCGGCACCGTGACGTTGCCGTCGTCATTGCCGTTGGGCGGCGGGCCCCAGATGATCTTCAGCGGGTCGCCGATCGCCTTGTGCTCTTCCAGCGGCTTCACACCCGGGTCGAGCGGCGTGCCGTCGAGTCGCAGGATGTGCAGCAGGAAGCCCATGTCGTTGACGACAGTGCGCATCTTCGCGTCGCCTTCGAGAATGCGCTTCACGTCCTTCGGATCGAGCTTGCCGGCATCGAAGATCACGTCCATGTCGATGATCAGCTCCGGCTTCTCGGCGATGAACTTCAGCAGCAGCTTCCAGCCGTCCAGCTCGCTTCGCCGGAAGGTCGGCAGCAGATCGGCATACATGCCGTTGTTGACCATCACGACTCGATGCGGCCGGACCTTGACCTCCACGCCGGTGGTCACCACCAGCATGCCGCCATCGAGCGAACCATCGGCCAGGCGGCTCGACGGAAGCGGGATCGCCGCCAGCGCTCCGTCGCCGCGCACCGGCGGCTTGGTGATCGTCGAGATCTGGTCGAGCATGTTGCGCAGGCGGAAGTGGTTCTGCCACCCTTGGCCCGCCGTCGGCGTGGTCTCCCACACGCGGCCGAGAACGACTTGTGCCGCGGGCTGCGCGTCTGTCCACATCTGCAGCACGCGATCGGCCGGCTCCTCCGAATACGCGCTCTCGTCGCGATAGCGCAGCAGGCCCACACGCTTGAAGGCGAAGGCGGCGAGCGTCTTTTCGTCGCCGTTGTCCAGCGCCAGCGTCAGCTTCTTCAACTGGTCTTCGTTGTCGACCTTCAGATGCCAGGCCTGGAAGGCCTCGATGCCCACGGATGTCGTCGCCTGGCATTCCGGTGCGCACAGGTGCGTTCGCGCACGCCTGAACATCAGCCAGTCTTGAATGGCTCGCACAGTCTGCGTCTTGGGCGCGTCGATGGTCGGGAAGAGGCGCTGCCGAGAACGCAGCAGGAAGGCCGCGTCGTCGGTCACGTCAGCCAGCTGCACCAGCGTGTTGATCGCCGCCACGCCCACCGTGGACGTCGGCGCCGGCATCGCGGGCAGCCCGCTCATGTCGAGCAGGCGCTGGCGGTTCGACGCGGCGAGTTCGAATTGCGAGCCGCTCAGGCCGCCGAGGCTGGCGGCCTGCCCCGACACCTTCTCGAAGTTCTGGATGCGGTCGATGTCCGAGATGGCCGCGCGCGTACGCATCTGCGCCAAGCGCTTGATCAACTGCGATGGGTCGTCCGCCTCGACGAACATCGCGGCGTGGCGGGGCGTGTCGTCCCATTCGAAGAAGACGGGGCTGCTGGACGGATCGTGCTTCTCGTCGTCGATGATGAAGATGCCGGTGGCCGAATCGCCGTCGCGCTGCAGCAGCAATCGCATGCGCGTGGCGCTCGCCTCGGTGGGCGTGGCCAGCGAGGTTTCGGTGAGCTGCAGGTCGAGTTGCACCAGTCGCTCCTCGCGTCCCGAGGACAAGCCGCGCTGCGCGAGCACGGTCAGCGTGCCGCCGACCTGGATGTCGATTCCCAGGCTGCCCGCCATCGTGCGAATCTCCGACTTGACGGAGGCGGTGCCGCCCACCGGCAGCGTGAACGGATCCTTGGCGATGTCGCCGGACAGGTAGATGCACATGCGCCTTTCGCTCGTGGTATTCGTTTGACGATCGCCCGACATCACGGGGCCCGGTATGTTGCCGGCCGCGCCGCTCGTGGCCTTGTTCGTGAGCTGACCCTGGTTGCCTAGCGGATCGGTGGACGCCACGAGCGCGAACCCGCTGCTGCCGTCCTCGCGGCCTTCGGTGCGCACCAGCCCATCGAAGCTCACGTTGAGACGGCGCACGATGATCGCG
>JANMAW010000525.1:0-1808 GCA_031360005.1 Rhizobacter sp. | reverse complement strand
CGATGGCATGGGCTGGACGTCAGCACGCCGGTGCTGGCGCAATGGCTGGGCCGCGGGCTGCGCTCGGGCATCGGCATCGGAGGCTTCGAGCACGGCGGCTTGCTCGTCGACGGTGGGCCTGCGGCCGACGGCGCGCCGGCGCAGGTGCTGGCGCGTGCTCCGCTGCCGGCGGGTTGGCGCGTGCTGGTCGTGCAGGACAGCTCGCAGCAGGGACTGTCGGGCGCCGATGAACGACTGGCGATCGCGACGCTCGCGCCGCTGTGCCGTGCGCTTGCGGCAGAGATCTGCCACGAGGTGCTGATGCGTGTGTTGCCCGGCGCTGCTGGAGCCGAGTTCGCGCCGTTCGCTGCCGGCATCTCCCGCATCCAGCAAATCCTCGGCGAACACTTCGCGCCCGCGCAGCGCGGAAGCGCTTTCGCGAGCGCGGCGGTGGGGCGGCTGGTCGAATGGATCGCCGGCGCCGGCGAACACGTCGCCGCGACAGGCCAGAGCTCTTGGGGCCCGACCGGCTTCGCGATCTTGTCGTCGCAGGCCCAGGCCGAAGAGGTGCTCGGCGCGGCGCGCGCGGCAGGCGTCATCGCGCCTTCGTTGTCGGCTCACATCGTGTCGGGTCGCAACACCGGTGCCAGCGTGGTCGATCACCGTCCGGCGCCGCGCGCGCGCTGACGCCGCTCGCTCTTCGGCGCAGGTCATCCTTCAACTCAGAGGTTCCATGGAACGTCCCTACATCCTGCATATGTTCACACCGGGTCGCCAGATGAGCCCGTTCGACATCAACATGGCCGCCGACGCCGGCTACCAGATCATCGTGCCGTATTGCGAGGTCGGGCCCGATGGCGTCACCGGCCTGACGCAGGACACCATCTTCTCGCGCGGCCCGAAGGGCGTCGCGCGAACCGGCATCTTCATCGGCGGGCGCGATGCGCTGGTGGCGGCCGACATGCTCGAGCGCTCGAAAGCCTCGATGGTCAAGCCTTTCGTCGTGTCGCTGATGGCCGACCCGAGTGGCGCATACACCACCGCAGCGGCGATGGTCGCGTGCGTCGAGATGGCGCTGCAGCGCGATCGGCCGCAAGGGCTCGCAGGCCAGCGCGTCGTGATCCTCGGCGGCACCGGGCCGGTAGGCCGCATCGCGGGGGTCATCGCGGCTTTGGCGGGCGCCGAGGTGTTCCTGTCGAGCCGCAACGGCATCGACGTGGCCGAGGCGGCCGCGCGCGAGACCGGCCAGCGCTTCGGCGTGACCTTGCATGGCCTGTCGGGTGGCGACCCGGCGGCCGTTCGCAGCTCGATCGCCGACGCCGACGTGCTACTCGCCTGCGCTGCCGCCGGCGTGCAGGTCGTCTCACCGGAGGCGCTGACGTCTGCACGACGGCTCAAGGTCGCGGCCGACGTGAATGCGGTACCGCCCGAGGGCATCGCAGGCGTCGGCGTGATGGACGACTCCAAGCCGATCGCCGGCACGGCTGCCCTCGGAATCGGGGCGCTCGCGGTAGGGAACGTCAAGTACCAGACCCAGCACCGGCTGCTCGTGCGCATGCAACAGGCCGAGAAGGCCGTGGTGCTGAGTTTCCCCGAGGCGTTCGCGGTCGCGCGCCAATTTCTGGCGGAGAAAGCGGCCGAGAAGGCCGCCGCCAAACCTGCCTGAGCGGCCGCTCGCAATGGGTGTGCTGGCGGTTGCGGCCCTGTCCGCGCGGATGCTCGCCGAGGCGGCCGGCGCAGACGACTTCGAGGTCGTGGCGCTCGATCTGTTCGGCGACGCCGACACCCGACGTGCCTGCTCGCGATGGATACCGATCGGCCATTCCGGG
>JANMAW010000518.1:0-3395 GCA_031360005.1 Rhizobacter sp. | reverse complement strand
GTGCTCGGCCCGCACGAGCTCGAGGTGTTCCGCGCCCGGCGTGCCAAGGTCGAGGCGCGGGGCATCGGCTACCTCGCGACCCGCTTCTCGGCGAAAGAGGCGTTCTCGAAGGCGATCGGTCTGGGCATGCGCATGCCGATGACCTGGCGCGACTGCGAAGTAGTCAAGACGCCGAGCGGCAAGACGCAGATCCGCCTGCACGGAGCGCTTGCGGCCTGGTTCGAGGAGCGGCAATTGCAGGCCCATGTGAGCGTGACCGACGAGACCGACTACGCGGCGAGCTTCGTCGTGGTCGAGTACCGGCAACCGAAGGAATGACCATGAACCAACCGAACCTGGCGACGAGCGCGTCGCATGCCCCCATCGTGCTCGACATCGCCGGCACGACGCTCAATGCCGACGACCGGCGCCGGCTGCAGAACCCGCTCACCGGCGGGCTGATCCTGTTTGCGCGCAACTGGCAGGATCGCCTGCAGCTCACCGAACTGACGAGCGAGATCAAGTCGATGCGCCCCGACATGCTGATCTGCGTCGATCATGAAGGCGGCCGCGTGCAGCGCTTTCGCACCGATGGTTTCACGCACCTGCCGGCGATGCGCGTGCTCGGCGAGATGTGGATGAACGACGGCACGCGCGGCGCCGGTGCCGGCGCGCTCGCCGCCACCGACGCCGCCACCGCGGCCGGCCATGTGCTCGGTGCCGAGTTGCGGGCGTGCGGTGTCGACCTCAGCTTCACGCCGGTGCTCGACCTCGACCATGGCGGCAGCAGCGTGATCGGCGACCGCGCATTCCACCGCGATCCGCGTGTCGCCACGCTGCTCGCGAAGAGCCTGATGCATGGCCTGCTGCTCGCCGGCATGCACAACTGCGGCAAGCACTTCCCCGGCCACGGTTTCGTCAAGGCCGACAGCCACGTCGATGTGCCGGTCGACAAGCGCAGCCTGAAGGCGATCCTCGCCGACGACGCCAAGCCCTACGAATGGCTGGGCACCAGCCTGGCCAGCGTGATGCCGGCGCACGTGATCTACCCGAAGGTCGATGCGCAACCGGCGGGCTACTCGGCGCGCTGGCTCAAGGACATCCTGCGCCTGCAGCTCGGCTTCACCGGGGCGATCTTCAGCGACGACCTCAGCATGGCCGGCGCTCGCCTCATCAACGGCGCCGAGGTGACCTACGCCGAGGCCGCGACGGTCGCGCTGAATGCCGGCTGCGACATGGTGCTGCTGTGCAACCAGACGGAGGCCGGAGTGCGCACCGTCGATGATCTGCTCGACGGCCTGGACGACGCGCAGGTGAAGGACCACTGGCAGCCCGACCCCGAAAGCGAAGCGCGCCGGCTCGCGCTGTTGCCACAGACGGCGCCGTTCAGCTGGGACGACCTGATGCACCTGCCGGCATACCAGCGTTCGCTCGAACGACTGCCCTGAAATCGCGCGAGGCGAGCGATTCGGTGCAGGCGCATCTTGCGAAGCGGGGTGATGCCGGAACGAAAAGCCCCGCCGAAGTTGCGATTCGGCGGGGCTGGCTACTGACGCGCATGCGTCTCAGGGCTGCGCTGGCGTGCCGCCCTCTGCCCGCTCGAACGGCAGCTTGAACTGCGACAGATCCTTGCGGGTCTCGACCAGCACCAGCGGCCCGTCGTCCACCGCCGCCACCGGCTTGCGCTCGCGCGGCACATGCGCCGGCGCCGGCGTGCTCGCCATCGCGGCCTGCACGGCGCGGATCTTGTCGGCGTCGGAGTTCACCCACTGCAGCCCCGCCGCTTCGGCGACCGCCTGCAGCGAATCCAGCGGCAACTCGAACGCTGCGACGCGGGTTGCAGGGCTGGTCTGCGCGACCGGCGCGTTCGCCGGCGCCGACGCCACGATCGACACCGCTAGGGGCGCGACGAAGCGCACCGGCGCAGCCGGTTCGGGTGACGCGACTGCGGCGACGTCCTCGGCCGGTCGCGCTTCGAACGGCGTCGGCGCTGCGGTCTGCGCCTCGGCTTCGTGGAAGGCTTCGACGGCCAGCGCGCCGCCTTGGGTCAGGCCCTCGGCCGCAGTGGCGCTACTTTCGTTCGCCGGCTCCGGATTGCGCTCGCGGCGATTGCGATCACGCCCGCGACCTCGCCGGCGGCTCTCACCGGCCTCGATGCCGCCTTCACCGCGGGCGGTGTCCGGCGCAGTTTCGCGCTCGCCACCGTCGCTTGCTTCGCGCGCCTCGCCTTCGAGCGGCGTTGCGACTTGGCCGGACGGCGCACCAGCTTGGCCGCTGTCTGCGCTGACCTCGGCTTCATCGCGGTCACGACCCCCACGACCGCCGCGCCGGTTGCGACGGCGCACGCCCTGACGTTCGCCTTGCGCTTCACCG
The DNA here is from genome assembly GCA_031360005.1 of Rhizobacter sp. Classification (GTDB taxonomy): domain Bacteria; phylum Pseudomonadota; class Gammaproteobacteria; order Burkholderiales; family Burkholderiaceae_C; genus LMDS01. Next base: position 1,043 of record JANMAW010000518.1, on the reverse strand, counting down.
CCAGCGGGCGCGTCGGCGCCGGGCAGGGTGTCGACAAGCGGCTCCTGCGCCACGGTCTCTTCACCGCTGCTGTCGACCACCGGGTTGGGGCGCCGCGGTTCGCGTTCGGGGCGCGGGGCGCGGCGGGTATCACCGCGCGCCTCACTGCGGGCTTCGCCGCGGCTTTCCTCCTGGCTGCCGCTGCGTGGGCCGCGTTCCTCGGCGCGGTTCGCGTCGAGGTTCTCGGATCGGGCATCTTCTGCGCCCGCAGGGCGGTCGCTGCGATCCTGGCGTTTGCCGCGCCCGTCGCCGCGTCCTTCTCCACGGCCATCGCCTCTGGCTTCTCCCCTGGCGTCGGCACGATCCCCGCGACCTTCGCCGCGCTTGCCGTCGCGACCCGCGTCGCGACCACCACGACCGCCACGGCCGCCACGGTCACCGCGGCCTTCGCGGCCTTCGCGCGTTTCGGGGGGTCTGGATCCCGCAGGTGCGGCCGGCGCCACCGGCGTCTTCACCACCGGCGTTGCGGGTTCGCTGCCGAACAGGCCCTTCACCCAGGCGAAGAAACCGCCGCCGGCAGGCGCGGCTGCCGGTGCACGCGCGGCGACCACCGGTGCCGGCGCAGTCACGGTCACTGGCGCGGGTCTCGGTGCCGCCACCGGCGCCGGCGTCTCGGGAAGGATGCCCTTGATGACCGGCTCCTGCTTGGCCTTGGCCTTCTCGCGCCGCGTGATGCCGACTTCCTCTTCGGGCTCGTCGATCATCGTGTAGCTGGCCTGCAGGTTCTCCAGCCGCGGGTCGTCGTGGCGCAGGCGTTCGAGGCGGTAGTTCGGCGTCTCGAGCGCCTTGTTTGGCACCAGCAGCACGGTCACGCGCTGCTTCAATTCGATCTTCGTGATCTCGGTGCGCTTCTCGTTCAGCAGGAACGAGGTCACCTCGACCGGCACCTGCACATGCACTGCCGCGGTGTTGTCCTTCATCGACTCTTCCTGGACCATGCGCAGGATCTGCAGCGCGCTCGATTCGGTGTCGCGGATGTGGCCGGTGCCGTTGCAGCGCGGGCA
>JANMAW010000493.1:0-1671 GCA_031360005.1 Rhizobacter sp. | reverse complement strand
TGGGGTCGAATCGCATGCGAGGCTCCTGCTCAGGACGGGGGGTGATCGTGGATGAAACGGGCCGCTGCCGTCGCCAGCAACTCGGGCTGGTCCCGGTGCACCGAGTGTCCGCATTCCGGGATCGCGAGCAAGCGGGTTTGCGGCAGTCGGCGTGCAATGCCGCGGATCTGCGCGAGTGTGCCGTATTCGTCGTCCTCGCCCTGCACCGCGAGCACCGGGCAGCGGATCGTCGCGAGTTCGGCCTCGATGTTCCAGCTGCGGAACGCCGGGTCCAGCCACGCATCGTTCCAGCCGCGAAACGCCGAATCCGGGTCGGCGTGGTGGCGTGCCAGTCGGGACCGCAGGTCGGTGCCGGTGTAGGCTTGCCGGGCCTTCTCGATGCTCGCGATCGACACCTCCTCGACAAGGATGTGCGGCGCGACGACGACGAGTCCCGCCACCTCAAACCGGCTTGCGTGGAGCAGCGCGATCGACGCGCCGTCGCTGTGGCCGAACAGCCAGGGCCGCTCGATCTGCAGTTGCGCGAGCAGCAACGGCAGCACCTCGTGGGCTTGCGCGTGCATGAAGTCGGGAGCCCAGCGTTCGTCGGCAGGTTTCGGCGTCGAGCGGCCGTAGCCGTAGCGCGAGAACACCAGGCCCCTGAAGCCGTGGTCGGCGCAGAAGCGCGAAGGAAAGTCCTTCCACGTGGAGATCGATCCCAGCCCTTCGTGCAGGAAGACGACGGGCGCTGCGGTGGAAACCGTGTCGCCGACCCATTGGTACTCGAGTGCGAGCGGCCGGCCGCGCCACGCGAGGTGCGCGAACTGCACGCCCGGCACTGTCACGTGGTGGGCCGCGCCGCAGCGCGCTCGCGTTCGAGGTCGCGCAAGCGATAGCGCTGGATCTTGCCGGTCGCGGTCTTCGGCAGTTCGGAGATGAATTCGATCAACCTCGGGTACTTGTAGGGCGCGAGGCGCTCTTTCACGAAATCCTTCAGCTCGTCCTCGCCGACCTGTTGGCCGGGCTTGCGCGCGACGAACGCCTTCGTCCGGGTCAGCCCGTCGGCGTCGGCAACCCCGATCACCGCGCATTCGAGCACCGCGGGGTGCTGCATCAGCGTCGCCTCGACCTCGAACGGCGACACATACATCCCGCTGACCTTGAGCATGTCGTCGCTGCGGCCGGCATAGACGTAGCAGCCGCGCGCGTCGATCGAATACTTGTCGCCGGTGCGGGTCCATTCGCCCTGGAAGGTCGCGCGCGACTTGTCGCGCTGGCCCCAGTACATCAGCGCGGCGCTCGGGCCGCTGACGAACAGCTCGCCGATCTCGCCGGGTGGGACCGCGGCGCCGGCCTCGTCGACCAGCTTGATCCGGTAGCCCGGCACGACCCGGCCGCTGCTGCCGTAATGCACGTCGCCAGGTCGGTTCGACAGAAAGATGTGCAGCATCTCGGTCGATCCCAGGCCGTCGATAATCTCGCAGCCGAAGTGGCGCGTGAAGCGCTCGCCGATCTCGCGCGGCAGCGCCTCGCCCGCCGATGAGCACAGGCGCAGTTTCACGCTCGCCCGCGCCGGCAGACCGGGGGCTGCGAGCATCGCCGCGTAGCCGGTGGGCGCGCCGAAGAACACGGTCACGCCATGCTCGGTCCAACGCTGGAACACCGCCGCAGGCGTCGGCCGCTCGGCCATCA
>JANMAW010000487.1:0-3247 GCA_031360005.1 Rhizobacter sp. | reverse complement strand
TGACGCTCGGCCTGCCGCCGGCCGTGACCGCCGCGACCGGCATGGACGCGCTCACGCACAACATCGAGAGCTACCTGTCGCCGGCCTACCACCCGCTGTGCGACGGCATCGCGCTCGAGGGTGTTCGGATCGGCGCGCGCGCGCTGCTCACGGCAGTGCGCGAGCCGGGCAATGTGCAGGCCCGCGCCGACATGATGATGAGCTCGATGATGGGGGCGATCGCGTTCCAGAAGGACCTCGGCGCGGTGCACTCGTGCGCGCATGCGCTCGGCACGGTCTGCGACCTGCACCATGGCCTGGCCAACGCACTGATGATCGAGCCGGTGATGAACTTCAACCTCGAGGCGGTGCCGGCGAAGTTCGCGGAGCTGGCGCACGTGGTCGGCGCGACATCGGCAGATGCGTTCGTGCCGTGGCTCGCGCAGCTGAAGCAGCAGATCGGTATCGCGCCGTCGCTGCAGGCGGTGGGGGTGAAGCGCGAGCAGTTCGGCCGCCTGGTCGAGATCGCGACGCAGGACATCTGTCACCAGACCAACCCGCGCGCCTGCGGTTCGGCCGACTTCGAGCGCTTCTTCAGCGAGGCCTTTTGATGGCCAGGCCATTGATCATCGGCATCTCGGCGCGCATCCACCACCCTATAGGCCCGGTGCTCGACCTGGGCGGTGTCTACACCAAGACCCTGCACTACCTGGAGCAATCGGTCGCGCACTGGGTGCTTGCGAAGGACGTGCTCGCGGTGATGATCCCGGCGATCGAGAGCGAAGGCCTGATCCGGCGCAGTGAGATGAGCCTGGCCTCGTATGCCGAACACCTCGACGGCCTGGTGTTGCAGGGTGGCGCCGACATCGCGCCAGAGACTTACGGCGAAACCCCGCTGGCCCCCGAGTGGGCCGGCGACCGCGTTCGCGACCGCTACGAAATCGATTTGTTCAACGCCTTCGTCGCCGCCGGCAAGCCGGTGATCGGCATCTGCCGCGGCTGCCAGCTGATCAACGTCGCGCTCGGCGGCACGCTGTTCCAGGACATCGCGACGCAGGTGACGCACGCGATCTCGCACCGCGACAGCGATCTGTACGAACGCGCGCTGCACGACGTGAACCTGGTGCAGGGCACGCGCCTGGCGCAGCTGTACCCCGGCGTGCACCGGGCCAGGATCAACTCGATCCATCACCAGGCGGTGAAGGACCTGGGCCGCGACCTGGTGACCGAGGCCGCGGGCGTTCCCGATGGCATCGTCGAGGCGATCCGCTGGCGCGGGCCGAGCTACGTGTTCGGCATGCAATGGCATCCCGAGTTCCTCGCACTCGAATCGCACGACGCCTGCCAGCTCGACGGCGCCCCGATCCTGAGTGACTTCCTGGCCAGCGCGCGCGCGCGCCGCGCCCCTTGAACGGCCTTAGCCTTCCCGATCCGATCCACCCCGATGCCATGCTGAATATCCACAACCCCACCACCGGTCAACTGATCGCCGAAGTGCCCGAAGCCACGCCCGCGATCGTCGCCGAGCGTGCCCGCGCGGCGCGCGCCGCGCAACCCGCGTGGTTCGCAACGAAGATCGAGGAACGCCTGCAGGTGATGCAGCGCTTTCGGCTCGCGGTCGCGGCCGAGGTCGAAGCGCTCGCGGCGACGCTGACCGCCGAGGTCGGCAAGCCGATCCGCCAGTCGCGGGGCGAGATCAACGGGCTGCTCGGTCGCATCGACTTCTTCCTGATGCAGGCTCAGGCGACACTGGCGCCGCAACAGGTGTTCGACGAGGCCGGCATGCGCGAGGTCATCAGCTTCGATGCGCTGGGCGTCGTCGCCAACATCTCGGCCTGGAACTACCCGTACTTCGTTGGCGGCAATGTGTTCGTGCCGGCGCTGCTGGCGGGCAACGCGGTGCTGTACAAGCCGTCGGAGTTCGCGACGCTGACGGGGCTGCACATCGCGCGCCTGCTGCATGAAGCCGGCGTGCCGCCGGACGTGTTCGCGCCGCTGGTCGGCGGCGGCGCGGTCGGCGCGGCGTTGCTCGCGCAGCCCGTCGACGGCGTGTTCTTCACCGGCTCGCACGCCACCGGTGTGCGGATCGCGCAGGCTCTCGGCGCGCGTTTCATCAAGCTTCAGCTCGAGCTTGGCGGCAAGGACCCGAGCTACGTTTGCGAAGACGCCGACGTGAACGCGGCCGCCGCATCGCTCGCCGACGGCGCGATGTACAACACCGGCCAGAGCTGCTGTTCGGTCGAGCGCATCTACGTGCACGAGCGCATCCATGACGCCTTCGTCGCGGCCTTCGTCGATACGGTGCGCGGTTTCAGGATCGGCGACCCGACGAGCGAAGACACCTACATCGGCGCGATCACGCGCGCGCCGCAGCTCGCGGTGCTCGAGGCGCAGGTCGCCGATGCGCTTGCGAAGGGCGCGACGCTGAGGACCGGCGGCGCGCGCATCGACAAGGCAGGCAACTGGTTCGAGCCGACCGTGTTCACCGAGGTCGACCACACGATGGCGCTGATGCGCGAGGAAAGCTTCGGCCCGATCATCGGCATCCAGAGGGTCAGCGGCGACGCCGAGGCGCTCGCGCTGATGAACGACACCCGCTACGGCCTGACCGCCGGCGTGTTCAGCCGCGACGAGGCGCGCGCGAAGGCGATCCTCGCGCGCGTCAACGCTGGCAGCGTCTACTGGAACTGCTGTGACCGCGTAAGCCCGCGCCTGCCATGGTCTGGCCACGGCGATTCCGGGGTCGGGCTGACGCTGTCGACGCTCGGCATCCAGACCTTCACCCGGCCGCGCGCCTGGCATTTGCGCCAGCCCTGACGGCGGCGATCGCCTGCATTTGCTGCCCCAGTCGCGCGTCTGCCACCGATACAACCATTGTGTCGTCGTCTGCCGACGGTACGTGCAATCTGATCAGCGTCCACGCCCTCCAGCCAGCGATGAAAGGCCGCTCCTGCCTGTCAGTCGCCCGGCGCGAATCTCGGCTATCGAGCTCTCGAGTGTCTTTGGCGCTTGACATGCAAGCAAAGGCTTGCCTATAGTTCACAACGTTCTTGGACATCGGCAATGGTCTTCAAAGCGATGGGTGACGCCAGGAGGTTTTTGCCATGACAACGCACGCAGTCGTTTCGATCAACCCGTAAGGAGAAATCATGGTGGATATCCTGCATAGAGTCGGAATCAAATCGTCCCTGGATGAGGTCTATGAGGCCTTGACCACGCGTGAAGGCCTTGCCGCCTGGTGGACGAGCAACACGCAAGGGGAAGGCAA
>JANMAW010000453.1:0-1964 GCA_031360005.1 Rhizobacter sp. | reverse complement strand
CACGTTGGGCAGTACATGCCTGAGCATGATGCGCAGCGGCGGCACGCCGACCACCCGCGCGGCCTGCACGTACTCCTTGTTGCGCTCGACCATCGTCGAGCCGCGCACGGTGCGCGCGTACTGCACCCAGCCGGGCAGCGCAATCGCCAGGATCAACACGCCGAAGGCCAGCGAGTCATGCGCCTGGGGGAAGAGGGCCCGGCCTACACCGGCGATCAGCAACGCGATCAGGATCGACGGGAACGACAGCATCACATCGCACACCCGCATGATGAAGGCATCGATGCGCCCGCCGGCATAGCCCGACAGCAGCCCCAGCGCCACGCCGAGCAGGGTCGATGCCAACACCGAGGCACCGCCGATCAGCAGCGAGATGCGCGCGCCGAACATCAATGCCGAGAACACGTCGCGGCCCTGCTCGTCGGTGCCGAGCAGGTACTTCGCGCGGCCACCTTCCATCCAAGCCGGCGGCAGCATCGAATCGCTGAGCTCGAGCGTGGCCAGGTCGAACGGGTTGTGCGGCGCGACCACCCCGGCGAACACCGCGGCGAACACGCACACGAATGCGACGACCGCCGCGCCGATCGCCATCGGCGAGCTTTGGAACGAGTGCCACACGTCGCCGTCGAAAAAGCGCGCCAGGGCGCCGGGCGCGCCGCCAGCCACGCTCGCGTTTGATCGGTTCATCGGGGCGCCATCAGCGGGCCGCAAGGTGTTCGTTCAATGCGGTCAGCGCGCTTCGCCGCTCTTGAGCTTCACCCACTTGAAGTACATGTAGTTTGTCGGCAGTTGCGCCAGGCTGACCTTCGTGTTGTAGCCCCAGGCCAGTGCCTGCTGGTGCAGCGGACTGTGGCCGAAGTCGTCCTGGTGGATCTTGAAGGCTTCGCGGATCATCTCGCCGCGCCTGTCCTTGTCGGTCTCGGTCTGGATCTTCGTCGTCAGCTCGTCGACCCTCGCGTTGCTGTAGGTGCCCAGGTTGTACTGGCCCTGGCCCTTGTCGGTCGGCGAGGCCATCAGGTTGTACAGCGCATCGTGGGCATCGCCCGAGCTGGGCGTCCAGCCGAGCAGAGAGAAGCTGGTGTCGCGGCGCAGGATCTTCGGGAAGTAGCTGTTCTTGGTCTCGGCGCTGAGGTTGACCTTGACGCCGATTCGCGCCAGATTCGCGGCCACCGCCTGGCAGATCGCGGCGTCGTTGACGTAGCGGTCGTTCGGGCAGTTCATGCCGACCTCGAAGCCGTTCGGGTAGCCGGCATCGGCGAGCAGCTTCTTCGCCGCCTCGACGTCGTAGGGCGCTCGCTTGTTCATGTCGGCCTGGAAGCCGCGCACGGCTGGCGCGACCATCAGCGCGGTCGGCGTCGCGGCGCCGCGCATCACGCGCGACCTGATGGTCTCGGTATCGATCGCCTGGTAGAACGCGCGGCGCACACGCACGTCCCTGAACGGGTTCCTGCCCTTCACGCTGCTCGACAGCAGCTCGTCGCGCTTCTGGTCCATGCCGAGGAAGATGGTGCGCAACTCGGCGCCCTGCAGCACGGTGTAGCCGGCGGAAGACTTGATCCGCTCGACGTCCTGCAGCGGCACCGGCTCCATCACGTCGATCTCACCCGACAGCAACGCGGCGACGCGCGTGGCGTCGTTGCCGATCGGCGTGAACACGACGTCGTCGACATTGCTCTCGACCTTGTCCCAGTAGTTGAAGTTGCGCACGATCACCGTTCGCACCGAAGGCTGGCGCTCCTTGAGGCGGAACGGCCCGGTGCCGTTGGCCTTGAAGCTCGCGGTGTTCTCGACGCCCTTGCGCCGGTCGACCGGCCGCTCGGCCTTGTTCTCTTCGCACCACCTCCTGCTCATGATGGCGAACACGGTCAGCGTGTCGGGCAGGATGGGGAACGGCGTCAGAGTCTCGATCTCGACCGCCAGCTCACCGGCCTTGCGCACCTCCTTGATCGGTGCGGTGTAGCCGC
>JANMAW010000420.1:0-1842 GCA_031360005.1 Rhizobacter sp. | reverse complement strand
TCAAGTACCGCCGCAGGGGAATGCTCAGAAGCAAGAACGCACCCAGAAGTAGAGCAACCCATTCCGCACTCAGCAGCGGGCAGTGTCTGAATTTCTGTGTTCGAGGCGGATCGTTGAATTCGTCTTCGCTGGATGTTCTTTGAACCGAGGCCCCTGCCAGGCCGCCGGAGGCGCCCCCGGTTGAGCCATGTATTTCATGGTTCAACCCGCAGTGCGAGCGGCGTGGGTGAAGCGCTCCTCGTAGAGTATCGCGAACTGGTTCATCGCCTCCTTCCAGTTGTGGGCTGCTCGGCCCCAGTCGGCCGTGATATTGCGCAGCGCCAGCCAGATCAGCTTCGTCGCCGCGTCGTCGCTCGGGAAGTGCCCGCGCGACTTGATGATCTTGCGCAGCCGAGCGTTGATGCTCTCGATCGCATTGGTGGTGTAGATCACGCGACGTACCGCCGGCGGGAACGCGAAGAACGGGATCACGCGGTCCCAGGCGCGGCGCCAAGCGGCCACGACGGTGGGGAACTTCTGACCCCACGGGCCGTGCTCGAAGGCGTCCAGTTCAGCCTGCGCGGCCTCGGCGCTGGGCGCCGTGTAGATCGGCTTGATCGCCGCGGCCAGCAGCTTGCGGTCCTTCCAGCTCGCGTAGTCCAGGCTGTTGCGGATGAGATGCACGATGCACGTCTGCAGCGTCGTGGCCGGGAACACCGCGCCCAAGGCCTCGGACATGCCCTTCAAGCCGTCGGTGACGGCGATCAGGATGTCGGCCACGCCGCGCGTCTTCAGGTCGTTGAAGACCTTCATCCAGAACTTGGCGCCCTCGGTGCCCTCGATCCACAAGCCCAGGATGTCGCGCGTGCCGTCGGGCAGCACGCCCAGCGCCAGGTAGACCGCCTTGTTGCGCACCACCGCGTCTTCGCGGATCTTGACCCTCAGCGCGTCGAAGAAGACCACCGGGTACAGCGGCTCCAGGGGCCGCGCCTGCCAGGCGCCGACCTCGGCCATCACGGCGTCGGTGACGCTGCTGATGAACTCGGGGCTGACATCGACGCCGTACTGGTCGGCCAGAAAGCCCTGGACCTCGCGCACGGTCATGCCACGCGCGTACATGGCGATGATCTTGTCGTCAAAACCGGTGAAGCGACGCTCGTGCTTGGGGATGAGCAGCGGCTCGAAGCTTGCATCCCGGTCGCGCGGTACGTCGATGCGCAGCGGGCCGTCTTCGGTCAACACGGTCTTGCCGCTTGTGCCGTTGCGCTGGTTGCTCGTCGCCTCGGGCTTGTCGGCGCCGTTCGGGTAGCCCAGGTGGTGGCCGAGCTCGGCGCCCAGGGCGCGCTCGATCAGCGCCTTCTTGAATGCCATGGACGCGGCGCTGACCGCCTCGCCGGTCATCGGCCCGCTCACGAACTGGTCAAGCAGTTCCTTGGGAATCTTCGGCAGCGCCGCGGACTTCGCCGCGATCGCCGCGTTCTTCATCTTCGTCTTGCTCATCGGCATACATGCTCCTGTCGGTCATGCTATGCCTCGCACACAAAATTCTGGACAGGCTCGAGAATCGCAATGCGAGACATTCCTTCCGCTAGAGAGGTGCGGTGACTGCGGCTCGGTGGCAGCGCCCCGGGGTACCCCTCAGGGCTTCCCCAAGGCCCCCGGATAGGTCACCTTGCTAATGGCCTCCAGCTTCTGTTTCATGCTGGTGCCGCTGCTTTGCCCTCTGCGACCCCGACCTTTATCCACTCACCAGTGCGATCGCAGCCGCTTCCACCTTGGCACTAAACCGCACCTTCTTGGCAGTCTCAATAGCGTTCTCCTTGCTGCCCCCTGCGGAGTAGGTATCGCCGGCCATCGTGCCGA
>JANMAW010000369.1:0-2645 GCA_031360005.1 Rhizobacter sp. | reverse complement strand
TCGCTGGCAACAGGCTGGCGGGCCCGCGGGTCATCGATGCCACGGTGCGGGCCCGCGGCGAAGCCCGCGCCGGGCCGCTCCGTGAACTACGGCGGCCGCACCGCAAGAGCCTGGAGCGCTACCAGCCTTTCATCGCCTGCCCGGCCGGCCGCCACGATGCCGTGGGCCTGACCGACCGCGCCGAGATCGAGGCGCGCATCGAGCGCTTCAGCGCCACACATCGCGAGCGCACCGAATGACAGCGTTGCTCGATGTGCGCGACCTGCGTACCCACTTCAGCACCGACGACGGCGAGTTCCCGGCCGTCGACGGCGTCAGCTTCTCGGTCGAGGCGGGCCGCACGCTGGCGATCGTCGGCGAGTCGGGCTGCGGCAAGAGCGTGACCGCGCTGTCGATCATGGGACTGGTGCCGAGCCCGCCGGGCCGCATCAAGGGGGGTTCGATCCGCTTCGAGGGCCACGAACTGGTCGGTGCGCCGGCGCATGCGATGCAGGATCTGCGCGGCAACGGCATCGCGATGATCTTCCAGGAGCCGATGTCGTCGCTGAACCCGGTGTTCACGATCGGCGAGCAGATCGTCGAAGGTCTGCTCCGGCACCGCCCGATCAGCCGCGTGCAGGCGACCGAGCGCGCGATCGCGATGCTGCGCAAGGTGCGAATCCCGGCCCCCGAGCAGCGCTTCCACGAACACCCGCACAAGCTGTCGGGCGGCATGCGCCAGCGCGCGATGATCGCGATGGCGCTGGCCTGCGAGCCGCGCCTGCTGATCGCCGACGAGCCGACGACCGCGCTCGATGTGACGATCCAGGCGCAGATCCTCGACCTGATGCGCACGCTGCAAACCGAGACCGGCACTGCGATCATCCTGATCACGCACGACCTCGGCGTGGTTGCCGAAGTGGCCGACCACGTCATCGTGATGTACGCCGGCCGAGTGGTCGAGCGCGCGCCGGTGCAGGCGCTTTTCGACGCGCCGCAGCACCCGTACACGATCGGGCTGCTGGGTTCGATCCCGCGCCTCGACGCTCAGCGCATGCGGCTGGCCTCGATCGAGGGCCAGGTGCCGAGCCCGCTGCGGCGGCCCGGCGGCTGCAGCTTTGCCGAGCGCTGCCCGTTTGCCGATACGCATTGCCGCAGCGCGGCGCCCGAGCTTCGCGACGTCGGAGCACAGCACCAGTCGGCCTGCTGGAAGGCGCCGCTGGACCCGCAGGTGCTGATGGCGCATCGACCCGCAGCGGTATCGGCATGAATGCCGCGCCGCTGCTGCAGGTCGACGGCCTGGTCAAGCATTTCCCGGTGCGCCGCGGCGTGCTCGGCCGCGTCAGCGGCGCGGTGCGCGCGGTCGACGGTGTCGACTTCAAAATCGCGGCGGGCGAGACGCTCGGCGTGGTCGGCGAATCGGGCTGCGGGAAGTCCACGCTCGGTCGCCTGGTGCTGCGGCTGATCGAGCCGAGCGCCGGCCGGATCCGCTTCGACGGCATCGACCTCGGGGCGCTCGACGCCAGTGCCTTGCGCGCCCAGCGGCGATCGATGCAGATCATCTTCCAGGACCCGTATTCGTCGCTGAACCCGCGCATGACGGTGGGCCAGACGCTGACCGAGCCGCTGATGCTGCATGGCCTGCACACGGGCCGCCAGCGCGAACGCGTGGCCGAGCTGCTGGCGACCGTCGGCCTCGCCGCCGAACACGCGCAACGCTACCCGCACGAGTTTTCAGGGGGTCAGCGCCAGCGCATCGGCATCGCGCGGGCGCTGGCGGTCGAACCCAAGCTGATCGTCTGCGACGAGGCGGTGTCGGCGCTCGACGTGTCGGTGCAGGCCCAGGTCGTGAACCTGCTGCAGGACCTGCAGCGCCGTCTCGGACTGGCCTACCTGTTCATCGCGCACGACCTCGCGGTGGTCAAGCACATCGCGACGCGCATCGCGGTGATGTACCTCGGGCGCATCGTCGAGATCGGCGACAAGCGCGCGCTGTTCGCGGCGCCGAGGCACCCTTACACGCAGGCGCTGCTGTCGGCCATTCCGCTGCCCGAGCCGGGGCTGCAGCGCGAACGCGTGCTGCTGGCCGGCGACGTGCCGAGCCCGATGAACCCGCCGGCCGGCTGCCATTTCCACACCCGCTGCGCGCATGCGCGAGACTTGTGTTCGCATCGCGCACCGGTGCTGGAAACCGACGGCGAGCAGGCCGTGGCCTGCCACTTCTGGCGCGAGATTGCTCCGCCTGCCGCGCTGCCCGACCGGGCCGTCGCCTCGCCGGCGCGCCGACGGCTGGAGCGGCTGCAGTCGGCCTTTGTCGCGCCCGCACCCGCCCCGACGCTCGGTGGATCATCCGCGTGACGCGCGCATCGATTCATTCGTCCTGTACAACCCGGAGACTCCACCCATGAAATTCCCTGCCCGCTCCCTCTGGCCGGCATTGCTGCTCGCGCTGGCCCCGCTTGCGGTCGATGCACAGACGCTGCGCGTCGGCCTGGCCGAAGACCCCGACGTGCTCGACCCGTCGCTGGCGCGAACCTTCGTCGGCCGGGTCGTGTTCGCGGCGTTGTGCGACAAGCTGTTCGATGTCGACGAGAAGCTCGCGATCGTGCCGCAGCTCGCGACCGCGTACGAGTGGTCCGCCGACAGCCAGACGCTGACGCTGAAGC
>JANMAW010000368.1:0-3704 GCA_031360005.1 Rhizobacter sp. | reverse complement strand
ACAGCTCGCAGCGATGCAGCTCGTCGGGGTCGTTCGCATCGAACATGATGAGTGGATGCAGGTTGCCGTCGCCGGCATGGAAGACGTTCAGGCAGCGCAGTCGGTATTTCTTCTCCATGCCTTCGATCGCAAGCAGGATGTCGGACAGGCGATTGCGCGGAATCGTCGAGTCCATGCACATGTAGTCGGGGCTCAGGCGCCCCGTCGCGGGGAACGCGTTCTTGCGCCCGCTCCAGAACTTCAGGCGCTGCGCCTCGTCCGCGCTGACCTCGATGCGCGTCGCGCCGCTGCTGCCGAGCACCGCTTCCATGCGGCTGATCTCCTCGGCCACTTCTTCCGGCGTGCCGTCGCTTTCGCACAGCAGGATCGCGACCGCGGTCAGGTCGTAGCCGGCGTGCACGTAGTCTTCGACCGCCGCCGTCATCGGCTTGTCCATCATCTCCAGGCCGGCAGGGATGATGCCGGCCGCGATCACGTTGGCGACCGCGTCGCCGGCTTTGCGCACGTCGTCGAAGCTGGCCATGATGCAGCGCGCGAGCTGCGGCTTGGGCACGAGCTTGACGGTGACTTCGAGCGTGACCGCGAGCATGCCTTCGCTGCCGACGACGATCGCCATCAGGTCGAGGCCGGCACAGTCGAGCGCCTCGGAGCCGAACGCGACCGCCTCGCCGCTGACCGTGAAGCCGCGCACGCGCAGCACGTTGTGCAGCGTCAGCCCGTATTTCAGGCAGTGCACGCCGCCCGAGTTCTCGGCCACGTTGCCGCCGATCGTGCAGGCGATCTGGCTGCTCGGGTCGGGCGCGTAGTACAGGCCGTAGGGAGCAGCCGCCTCGCTGATCGCGAGGTTGCGAACCCCGCACTGAACGACGGCGGTGCGTGCGACCGCATCGATCTTCACGATCCGGTTGAACTTGGCCAGACTCAGGGTCACGCCCATCCGGTGCGGCAGCGCGCCGCCCGACAGGCCGGTGCCGGCGCCGCGCGCGACCACCGGCACGTTCAGGCGATGGCATTCGCGCAGCACCGCGGCGACCTGCGCCTCGGTTTCGGGCAGCGCCACCACCAGCGGCTGCTCGCGGTAGGCGGTCAGGCCGTCGCATTCGTAGGGAATCGTGTCCTCGCGGTGCCAGAGCAGCGCGTGCGCAGGCAGCACCTGCGCCAGCGCGGCGACGACGTCGGCCTGGCGGTGGGCGCGGTCGCTGCCTTCGATGGCGAGGGCTTCGGGCAGGGTGGCGTTCATGGGTGAAAGGCTCCTGGGCGGGCCCGCGCGTCGCGGGCGTCGTGATGCACTGTAGCGCCACCCGGTCGATGCACGACCATCAAACGTGAATGGCCACACACAGGCCTGCAGCCTCAGGTACGGGCCGACCAGGCATGCCAGAGCGACCGACTGCAAGACCACGCCGCGCAGGATCTCGACTTCGTGGCTGAACCGGCGCGTCGCGGTGGACGCGACGACGATCGATTGCGCGTCGATCGGCTGGCCCATCACGCTGCCATCGATTGCCGCCGAGCTCAGCGCCTGAAGACCGTCAGCACGCCGGTGTAGCCGTAGAGGTGCCGGCGCGCGATCTCGCCGGCCGCGAAGAAGCCGACCAGCGGCACATCGCCGAGCGCATGTCGAACGATCGCGAGCTCGGCCGACGGCGCGCCAAAGTGTGCACCGCCGCGCCCCGCGCAACTCACGTAGATCGCGCCGGCGATGCCGGCCGATGCTCCCGCCGAGGCTTCGCCGCTGTCGGACTGCTGGAGCGCCAGCGCGGCCGGCAGCGGCAGGGGTTCGGCTTCGATCTCTTCGCGCACTTCGGCGCAGATGCGCATCAGGTCGCGGCGCGCGGCCGCCACGTTGCGGGTGCAGAACGCGAGCCGCATCCCGGCCTCCACGGTGTCGCCGATCGCGATGCCGCGCCGGCCGGGGTCGAGGCCGATCAAATGCCGCACCCGGGTGTCGGCGCCGAACGCACGCGCGGTGGCGCTGCGGTGCGCGGCGTGGTCGAAGGCGCTGCGCGTCGATGCGCTTTCGAGATCCTGCACCGCGTCGATGTCGCCCGCCGCATCGCTCAGGCCGACAAGGATCTGGCGCAACGCCGGCAACACCGCGCGCGGCTCGGCGCCTTCGAGCTTCAGGTCACGCAGCAGACAGTCGAGCGCGGGCTCGCCGTCGAGTTCGGTGATCACGTTGCGTTCCGCTGCGCTGATGCGGCGCAGCGGGCCCACCGGCTGGCAGCCTTGCGTCACGCGCGAGACCAGTGCGACGCGGGCGTCGAAGGCGACCCCCGACAGCCCCCCGGACAGCACGCCGTTGGCGACATGAAGCGAGTGCGCCCGCCCGGAGGCCAGGCCGCCGAACAGGTAGCCGGTGGCGGTGCGTGCGCTCATGTCGCGGATCAATTCGGCCAGGTCGGCGCTGCCCGGGTCGGCATGCACCTGCGCGGTATGCGCCGCAAAGCCGGCGAGGGGGTGGGTGCCCGAGAACACGCGGAAGCGCTCGCGCGGAAGATCGGTGAGCAGCAGTGCCAGCGCAGGCTCGTCGAAGTATTCGACCCCGCCGGCGGCAATGCCCACGCCGCTGGCACCGACCCATTCGACCCCCGGCCAGCGCTGGCGCAGCTGGGCCAGCAGCATGCCCGCATGGGCGGCGTGATGCTCGCCCAGGTAAACCCAGCCCAGCGTCGGCGCCGAGGCAACCCCCGGCTCGCGGCCCTGCGCGTCGATCTGCGCGGCAGCGAGCGCCAGCGCGATCCGCCCATCGGTGTGAATGCCGTGGCCGTGCAGGAAGCGGTTCATGGAGGCGGCGTCGATCGCGCGGGCGTCAGGACTGGGCGCGCAGGCATCCGGGATGATCGCGCGTTCACTTGTGCGGCGGCGCCTTCTTGCGCGCCGCGGTCTTGGCAGTGACCTTTTTGGCTCCCTTGCCTGCCACCTTGGCCGGTGCCGAGGCAGCCTGCTTCAGGTTCTGGCTCGCGGTGTCGAACGTTTTCTTGACGATCGCGCCCGACAGCGTGCGGGCCGCGTCGGTCCCGGTGTCTTTCATCGCGGTGGTCGCGAGTTCGGTGAACTGCTTGGTCAGCGCACCCCACCATTGCATCGGGTCGACGACCCCGGCAGGCGCAGCCGTGGCCGGTGCACCGGCGGGCGCCGGCGCAGCCTCGGGCGATTTTCCGGGAGGCGTCGCGTCCGGCCTGGCTGCGGGTGCCGCAGATGCCGATCCCGACGGCGTTGCCGAGACCGACGCCGCTGCCGCCGCGGGCATGCCCGGCATGCGGATCTTCAGGGAATCGCGCAAATCTTCCATTTGAACGTTCATCGTCTTCAGCGTCGACAGGGTCATTCGCTGCACTTCCATCGCCTGGATCGTCGCGCCGAGCATCTTCGCGTTCTGTTCGAGCCAGAACTGCACCGTGCGCAACTCCTGGATGCGCTTCTCCAGTTCGGCCGGGTCGATGGTCGGCGCGACCCACTGGCCGATGCCCGGCAATGCTGCGCCGGCGTTTTTCACGAGCCCCTGCAAGAAGTCGAAGCCGGGGACGAGTTTGCTGAAGCTGGACGGATCGGTCATGGTGTTGTCTCCTCTGGTTGTAGCCCGGGTGCGGCTTTTGGTCGATTCTGCATTCATCACGCCCGCCTGCCTACCCCGCCGCTGGGGCAATCGCATCAAGGCCGGTAGGCGACGCGCTCGACGCTGTAACCGCGCTGCGCCATCA
>JANMAW010000347.1:0-1717 GCA_031360005.1 Rhizobacter sp. | reverse complement strand
ACGCGATGCCAGGCCTCGCCGATGGCGACCGTGGAGGAAGAACAGGCGGTCGAATAGGTCAGGTTCGGGCCGCCAATGTCATGCTCGATGCCGATCCATGCGGCAGCCGCGTTGTGCATGCCCATCAGGATGGTGAACGGCCTGATCCGGTCGGACGCCTCGGCATAGAGCGTCTTGTATCCGTCGTCCATCGTCAGCGTGCCGCCCATCCCGGTACCGACGAAGACGCCGGCTCGTGTGCGGTCGGCCTGAGCCAGGTCGCTGCGCGCATCTTCAAGCGCCTGGTTCGCGGCCACCAGCGCCAACAGGCTGAATCGGTCCAGCATGCGCAGCTTCGCCGGCTCGAAATGATCGGCACCCGTGAACTGGACGGTGGCAGCCAGCGGCGCGATCAGTCGATTGGCGAAGGGGACGTCCAGCCGGTGGACTGCGGAGCGGCCGGCATGCGCATTCCGATACACCTCGTCCGCGCTGTTGCCGAGCGGCGAAACGACCCCGATGCCAGTGACCGCGACGCGCCTCATGACGTTCGCAAGACGGGATCCGGGGCCGTGGCAACCGCGGCACCGCCGCTGTTCTGTGACGCGATGATCGCGTCGATGTAGCGCACCACATCGCCGAGGGTGGGCAGGTCCACCGGCTCGGGGGGCAGCTTGATCTTGAATTCGTCTTCGACGTTCCACAGCAATTCGACGGTGCCCAGCGAATCGATGCCCAGCCCTTCGAGGGGTGCGTCGGGCGTCAGGGATTCGGGAGCGACGCTGTAGTCCCGAACCAGAATCGCGCTCAGTCGCTCGAACGTGGAAGCCATGTCATGTCCTTTGGGTCATCGCTGAAGAGGGCCGGAGGCGAATTCGGCTGCGGATGCGGCACTTGGCGCCAACGGATGACAGGCGCGTGGCGCCACCGCGATCGACCTCGGATCGACGGCGCAACGAGTCTTTCCGCCCCATCTCGCGCCGAGGGTCAGCAGGCCGGGCCAGGCCCTGGCGATCGACATGAGCGGCCACGCCGAACCCGGCCGCGTCGCAAGTTGCGCGAACGCCGCGGCCAGCCTCAGACGCGGCCCGAACTGGCGCCGCCACTGCGCGGCGTAACGACGCACGACTTCGCGTTGCCACGCGACGCCGGCAAACCCTTCACGACGCCGGGCGTCGAACAGATGGGCACACAGGAGCGACGCGGATTGAAGCGCCATGCTGATGCCCTCGCCGATGATCGGGTGCGCTTCACCGGCGGCATAGCCGATACGGACCAGGCCGTCGTCGGCGCGCAGGCGGATGCCGGGATCGATGGGCCCGGCAGCGAGCCAGGCTCCGTCCCTGTAGGCGGCCTTCAACGCCGAGCGCACTCCGCCGCATTCGCTCTTGAGCAATGCCTCGACCGCATCGCCTGCGCTGGCACCGGGCAGATCGTGCCGCACCGCCTCGAGGCGGTCGGCTCGGATGCAACAGGCCACCGTGGTGACGCCACCGCCGGCGACCACCATGCCGCCATAGCCGCCGTCGAACGACAGCACCGGCAGAAGGCCCTCGGTCAATGACGAATCGCGGAAGTTGGCTTTGAAGGCGAACAGGTCCGACGGGCCGCGCGCCTGGCGCCGCTCCTGGCGACCGGAAGGCAACGCTTCCCACGACCCGTGCGCCGCAATCGCCACCGGCGCGCGCAACATCAGCGCCGCGTCGGAATCGACCGCGCTGATCCGGCAGCGCCAGTC
>JANMAW010000346.1:0-5888 GCA_031360005.1 Rhizobacter sp. | reverse complement strand
GGCCTTTTCGACGCTCGACGGCCACGGCCTGAAGCTGATCGCGCAGGCCGGCATCACGCCGGTCGTGATCACCGGACGCGACTCGCCCGCGGTGCGGCGGCGCGTCGCCGACCTGGGTATCGCCCATGCCGTGTACGGCGCCGCTGACAAGGCTGCCGCCGCCGCGCAGGTGATGGCCCGGCTAGGCCTCGGCTGGGACACGCTGGCCGCGATGGGCGACGACTGGCCCGACCTGCCGCTGCTGACGCGCGCCGCGTTCGCCTGTGCGCCGGCGAATGCACACCTCGAAGTCAAGGCCGTCGTGCACCATGTGACCGAGGCCCGCGGCGGCTTCGGCGCGGCGCGCGAATGCTGCGACCTGCTGATGATGGCCGCCGGCCGCTACGCCACCGCGCTGCGCGGCCACCTCATCACGCTCGACGGTGCTGCCTGAAAGTCGACCGGTGCCTGCGCTGGCGAGCCATCCGTCGGCCGGTCGCGGCGGGCCGATCGAAGCACCCGGCGCGCCGGCGCAGCGCCGGGTCCGCGCCCCGTGGTACTGGCGCTGGCTCGAGACCGCGTCGGCCTACCTGCCACTGCTGTTGATGGCCGCGCTCGCGCTCGGCACCTGGTGGCTGGTGAAGAACACGCCGCTGTTCGAAGCCGGTCGCACGCTGGAGGCGCCGCGCCACGAGCCCGATTACACGATGACGCAGTTCATGGTGCAGCGCTTCGCGGCCGACGGCGTGATGCGCGTGCAGATCGAAGGCGACGTGATGCGCCACTACCCCGATACCGACACGCTCGAGATCGACAACCCGCGCATCCGCGCCTACGGGGACGATGGGCGCGTGAGCGTCGCCACTGCGCGCCAAGCGCTGTCGAACCGCGATGGAAGCGAGGTGCAGTTGAACGGCGGTGCGCATGTGGTTCGCGAGGCCACGCCGAAGGAGGCGGCGATCGAGTTTCGCGGCGAGTTCCTGCACTACTTCCAGAACACCGAACGCGTGCGGTCGCACCTGCCGGTGGTCGTCACACAAGGCTCCACCGAGATCCGCGCCGACTCGATGGCGTATGACAACCTGGCTCGCGTGCTCGACCTCAAAGGCCACCTGAGCGCAGTCATTGCATCGCCGCCGGAGAGCAACAAGTGACGACACGACGGTCGCGCATCACGTTCGCCGTGGCATGAGGGGGGCGCCGATCTGCATCGCCCGCGCGGCAGCGTGAGCGCGCCGCTGGCCTTCATCACCGGCGCGTCGAGCGGTATCGGCCAGGCGCTGGCGGCGCGCTTCCACCGTGCCGGCTACCGGCTGGCGCTGGTGGCTCGACGCGCCGCCGAGGTGCAGGCCTGGTCACAGGCCCAAGGCTTCGACGCGGCGAGCTGCGTGGTCTACGCAGCCGACGTCCGTGACGTCGAGGCCATCGCCGCCGCCGGCCGCGCGTGCATCGCCGAACTCGGCGTTCCCGATGTCGTGATCGCCAGCGCCGGCATCAGCGTCGGTTTCGACACCGCCGAGTTCGACGACCTCGACGTGATGCGTGCCATCTTCGAGACCAACAACCTCGGCATGGCCGCCACCTTCCAGCCCTTCGTCGCGCCGATGGTCACGCGCCTCTCCGGCACGCTGGTCGGCATCGCGAGCCTGGCCGGCGTCCGCGGGATTCCGGGGCACGGCGCCTACTGCGCCAGCAAGGCCGGCGTGATCGGCTACTGTGAAAGCCTGCGCGGCGAGTTGCGCGCCAGCGACGTCAAGGTCGTGATCATCGGCCCCGGCTACATCGACACGCCGCTGACGCGCGGCAACCCGTACCGCATGCCGTTCCTGATGCGGGTCGACGACTTCGCCGACCAGGCCTTCGATGCCATCACGCGCGGCGTCAGCTACCGGGTGATCCCGTGGCAAATGGGTGTGGTCGCCAAGCTGATGCGGATGCTGCCCGATGCGCTGTACGACAGGCTCGCCAGCGGGCGGGGGCGCAAGCCGCGGCAGAAGAAATAGGCGCGGCGAAGCGCCCATGCGGGAACGCTGCGGCGCGCGTTCTTCGCCGCAGGCGCTCGCGTGTCGCGGAGCGCTGGCACAACGAAAAACAAGCGGTGGGCTTGCGCGCCACCGCTTGTTCCGGACCGGCCGCAGCCGGTTTGAAGTCGAGTCGAACGAGGCTCAGTAGCCGCCGCGGCCGCCGCCACCACCGCCGCCCCCGCGGCGACCACCACCGCCACCGCTGCTGCCGCCACCGTAGCCGCCGCCACCACCGGAGCGGCCACCGCCACCACCGCCATAGCCGCCGCCACCACCGCTGCCGCCACCACCGAAGCCACCGCCACCGGTGCGGCCACCGCCGCCACCGAAGCCACCACCACCGCCGCCGGTGCGGCCACCGCCACCGCCGCCACCGAAGCCACCCGGACGCTCTTCGCGCGGGCGGGCCTCATTGACGACGATCGCGCGGCCATCGAGGGCCTGACCGTTCATGCCGTTGATGGCAGCCTGCGCTTCCGCGTCCGACCCCATTTCAACGAAGCCGAAGCCTTTGGAGCGGCCGGTGTCGCGGTCCATCATGACCTTGGCTGAAGAAACGCTACCGTACTGCGCGAACGCCTGTTGCAAGTCTTCGTCTCGAACGTTGTATGAGAGATTACCGACGTAAAGTTTATTGCCCATGGGAGAGCCCCTTTCCATTTCCTGAAACCATGTGGAGCTTCTACCCGTCGAGAACCATTCAAGAAGGCGCTGCTTCCATACACAGATTTGGGAATATAAGTGAATTGCTTGAACGTGCGCATAGGGCGCTTGAATAAAGTGTTGTATTCGGGCATGCAGCCCGACATGCACGTCGCGTTCGGGTCGATTTGTCTAGCAGATATCATGCCCGCCACCTCCCACGCCCGCCCTCCGACGGCCAAGCTTTCCCGATGCACGAGCGTGACCCCCTGACAGCCCTCAGCCTGGTACTGGGCAGCGTCGACGCGGTGCGCAACACACGCGCGCTGTTCGTGTTGCTGGGCACGTTCGCGACCGCCGGGTTGCTGCTGGCGATGGCCGAGACCTCGCTGGCGCGCGACGCCGGATGGCGGGGCCAGATCGAGGCCGGCGCGGCCTTGCTCGCGGCCTTCTACGGCGGCAACGCAGCCGGCATCCTGGTGATGGACGATGCGCGCGGCCACCCGGTCCGCGACGTGCCCGATGCGCTGCGTGCGTCGCTGTTCACTGCACACCGGCTGTTGCTCGCGTTGGCGATCCTGCTGGCTGTCTATGCGCTCGTGGCCGGCGCGCTGCTGAGCCTGCTGTGGCTGAGCCGCGTCGCTGTCAGCGGCGCGGTCGTCGGGCCGATTTTGTTTGGCCTGGCCGTCCCGGTCGGGGTCTTGACGGTCGGCCTGGCCGCGCTGTCGCTGCTCGCGGTCGTGATGCCGCTTGCCGCGCCAGCAGTGTGGTCCGGCGCAACCGTTGCGAAGGTCGTGCGCAGCCTGGCCGGGCTGATCCGCCGCCGGCTGCTGACGGTGGTGCTGCTGATGGCCGCGGTGGGCCTGCTCACGGCCGGCATGGGGGCGATCGCGACCTTCATCGTGGTGGTCGGCGGGCGGGTGGTCGCCGAATTGGCGGTGGCTGTCGTCGGTGTCGACGTGCCGGCACAGCAGTTGATGGCCGGGCTGTTCGGCCACGGCCTGCGCAGCCTGGGTGCCGCGGGTGCACCGGCCTCCGCCAACGGGCATGCGGCGGCCGCGCTGGTTGGCGGTGGCGTCGTGTTCGCGCTGGCGCTGCTGTTGCCGGGGTTGGTTTACCTGCGCGGCAGCTGCGCGGTGTACCTCGCGATGACCGAAGACGCGCCGCCAGCGCGATGACGTTGCCGTGTTTGCGCGCATCGCGAGCCTGGTGCCGAGCCTGACCGAGCTGGTCGTCGAACTCGGGCTGGGCGATTGCCTGGTGGCACGCACCGGTTTCTGCGTGCACCCGGCGCAGGCGGTGCGCGACGTGCCGAAGGTCGGCGGCACCAAGGACCTGAACCTCGACAAGCTGCGCCGTCTCGCACCGACGCATGTGCTCGTCAATGTCGACGAGAACCGGCTCGAAATGGTGAACGCGATTCGCGCCTGGCCGGGGGCGCCGCAGATCATCGTGACGCACCCGAACGATCCCGAGGACAACATCGCGCTGATCGCGCAGATGGTCGGGCACTTCGGTGCATTCGCGGATGTGACAGCACGCGCGGCCGCGCTGACGCAGGCGCTGCACGCCGAGCTCGCACTGACGCAGCCCGGCGGGCGGCCGCCGCAGCGGGTGCTGTACCTGATCTGGCGTGAGCCGTGGATGACGGTGGCACGCGACACCTACCTCTCGCGCATGCTCGCGCGCATCGGCTGGCAGACGCTGCCCGAGCTGCAGGGCGGCGCTTGCGGCGCCGCGCGCTATCCGCTCATCCAGGGCGACGAGCGATGGCTGGCCGACGTGCAGCAGGTGCTGCTCAGTTCCGAGCCCTATCGCTTCGACGCGCAGCATCTGGCCGCGGCGCGGCGGCTGTGCCCGAATGCGAAGGTCCGCCTGGTCGACGGCGAACTGCTCAGCTGGTACGGGGCGCGCGCGGTGCCGGGGCTGCGCTACCTGCGCGAAATCGCCGCTGCGATTGACGGGTGACGCGCGACAATCGGCCGCATGGATCTCTACAAGCCGCTGATCGCGCTGTTGGCGATCGTCAACCCGATCGGGGTGATCCCGTTCTTCATCCATTTCACGCAGGGCTTCACGCGCGAGCAGCGCCAGCGCACGACGCGAATCGCGTCGATCTCGGCGTTCGCGGTGATTGCGGTCAGCGCGTTGGCCGGTCTGAAGATCATCGAGTTCTTCGGCATTTCGCTCGCGTCGTTCCAGGTCGGCGGCGGGTTGCTGCTGCTGATGTCGGCGCTGCAGATGCTCAACGCGCAGCCGGCCGAGAGCCGCAAGGATGATTTGCACGAAGGCGGCGACAAGGCCGACACCGGCGCCAGCATCGCGATCGTGCCGCTGACGATCCCGCTGCTGACCGGGCCGGCCACGATCTCGACGATGATCATCTACGCCGACAAGACGCGGCACTGGTGGCAGCTCGGCGTGCTGGTGGTCTATGGCGTGATCGTCGGGCTGACGGTGTGGGCCGCGTTCAGCCTGTCCGGGCGCATCGCCAAGGCGCTCGGCCGAACCGGCATCAACGTGATGACGCGGCTGATGGGGCTGCTGCTCGCGGCGCTCGCGGTCGAGGTCATGTCCGACGGGCTGGTCAAACTGTTCCCGGTGCTGGCCGGTGCTGCGCATTGAAACCATGACGGCCCCGGTCTACGACTACATCGTCTGCGGCGGCGGCACCGCCGGTTGCCTGCTCGCGAACCGGCTCAGTGCCGACAGGAAGAAGCAGGTGCTGCTGATCGAGGCAGGCGGCAACGACGACTACTTGTGGGTGCACATTCCGGTCGGCTACCTCTACTGCATCGGCAACCCGCGCACCGACTGGCTCTACGCGACCGACGCCGACCCCGGCCTGAACGGCCGGAGCCTGCGTTATCCGCGCGGCAAGGTGATGGGCGGCTGCAGCAGCATCAACGGCATGATCTACATGCGCGGCCAGGCGCGCGACTACGACGGCTGGGGCGCGGGCGACGGCTTCGGCGCCAACCCCGGCTGGAGCTGGGCCGAGTGCCTGCCGAACTTCCTGAAGCACGAGGATTTCTACAAAGGGGCCGATGCGGTCCACGCCGCGCCCGGGTTCGATGCGAGCGGCGCGCGCGCCGGCGGCGAGTGGCGCGTCGAGAAGCAGCGCCTGCGCTGGGATGTGCTCGATGCCTTCGCGCAAGCGGCGCAGCAGGCGGGCATCCCGCACAGCGACGACTTCAACCGTGGCGACAACGAAGGCGTCGGCTACTTCCACGTCAACCAGAA
>JANMAW010000409.1:0-2359 GCA_031360005.1 Rhizobacter sp. | reverse complement strand
CCGATGACGCCGCAGCCGCACGAGCCCGACATCAACGCGCTGGTGCGCGCCTGCGACGTGCACGACGTGCCGTGCGCCACCAACCTGTCGACCGCGCGGCTGGTGCTGGGGCGGTTACAGCCCGCGGCGGCTGCGGCCTGACGCTCAAGGCTTCGCAGGCACCTCGCGGCTCTTGCGCAGTTGCTCGAGCCAGCTCGCCCAGTCGCGCGGACCTTTCGCCACGCGCTCTTTCAAGTTGTTCAGGACGAAGCCCCAGGCACGGTCGAAGTAGGCGAAGCTCTTGTCCCATTCGCCGCCATCGCCCCAGCCGACGTGGTGCAGCGTGACCCGTGTCGACGCCGCGTCGACCGGCTCGAAACGCACGATCACGAACGTTCGCTGCGCGCGCGCTTCAGGCAGGTGCGGTGGCGCGTTCCAATCGAACGACAGCATCTTGTTCGGCTGCAGCGCCATGAAGTGCATGTCGTCGGCGCCCTTCATGCCGGGCTCGGCGCCCGGGTCCATGTAGATCTGGAACGCACCGCCGACGCGCGGCTCGACCTTCGCGTCGGGCGCGAAGAAGCTGGTGATGCCTTCACGCGTCGTCCACAAGGCCCAGACCGCGTCGACGCCGGTGGCAACGACCACTTCCTTGTCGATCGCGCGTTCCGCGGCATGGGTCACCGGCATCACGACCATCAGTGCCCAGGCGGCGACCGGCAGGCCGAAGCGGACGAAGGGGTGGCTGCAACGCATGGCGTCTCCTCGGCAAACGACACGGCTGCCATCGTAAGGCGATCGCGGCATGAACGGGCACTGCCCGTGCGGTAGAGTGGCTCCTGTCCGGCGCGAAAGGCTTCATGCAACCGATCATCCGCAACCTGCTCGACACCGACTTGTACAAGTTCACGATGTGGCAGACGCTGCTGCACCGGCACCCGGAGTCGCAGGCCGAGTACCACTTCGCGTGCCGCAACGCGACGGCGTTCCCGCTCGCCGAACTGGTGCCCGAGGTCAACGAACAGCTCGACCACCTGTGCAGCCTGGCCTTCACCGAAGAAGAACTCGGCTACATGCGCGGGCTGCGCTTCATCAAGTCGGACTTCGTCGACTTCCTGCGCATCTTCCGCTTCCCGCGCGCCTTCATCGAAGCGCGTGCGAATGGTGATGCGCTCGAGATCGTCGCCCGCGGCCCGCAGGTCCATGTGATGGGCTTCGAGATCTTCGTGCTGTCGATCGTCAACGAGCTGTATTTCCGCCGCTTCGACCCCGACGCCGCGCTGCGCGAAGGCCGCGCCCGGCTGCGCCGCAAGGTCGAGCGGGTCGACGCGTTCGCGCGCGAGCCCTTGTGCGTCAACCCGTTCGAATTTTTCGACTTCGGCGTGCGCAGGCGTTTCTCCGGCGCCTGGCATGACGAAGTGGTGCGCACCTTGAAGCACGACGTG
Source organism: Rhizobacter sp. (assembly GCA_031360005.1). GTDB lineage: Bacteria > Pseudomonadota > Gammaproteobacteria > Burkholderiales > Burkholderiaceae_C > LMDS01. The sequence goes on along the minus strand of JANMAW010000409.1, from coordinate 935 downwards.
CCGCGCTTCTTCAAGGGCACCTCGAACGTGCACCTGGCGCGCACGCTCGGGCTGGTGCCCATCGGCACGATGGCGCACGAGTACATGCAGTCCTACCAAAGCTTCGGCGTGCGGCTGCGCGACTTTCAAAAGGCCGCGCTGGAAGACTGGGTGCAGGAGTACCGCGGCGACCTCGGCATTGCGTTGACCGACGTGGTCGGCATGGACGCGTTCCTGGTCGACTTCGACCTCTACTTCGCCAAGCTGTTCGACGGCCTGCGGCATGATTCCGGCGACCCCATCGAATGGGGTGAGAAGGCGCTGGCGCATTACGCGAAGCTGCGCATCGACCCGCGCACCAAGCGGCTGACGTTCTCCGACGGGCTCGACCTGCCGACCGCCTTTCGCCTGTACCGACACTTTGCCGATCGCGTGCAGACCGGCTTCGGCATCGGCACCAGCCTGAGCAACGACATGGGGCTGGTGCCGCTGAACATCGTGATGAAGCTGACCCACTGCAACGGCCAGCCGGTGGCGAAGCTGAGCGACTCGCCGGGCAAGACGATGTGCACCGACGAGACCTTCCTCGCCTACCTGCGCCAGGTGTTCAACGTTCGCGGGCCGAACGGGCCGGGCGCGATGCCGGTGGACTTTGTCGAGGACTGACGGCATTCGAATCGCTTTTCTCACCGTCATTGTCGCGCTCGCGCTTCGGCGCCATTGCGCTGCTTGGGGCGTGCGCCGCGCGCTACGCCCCCTACACGGGCGACAACCCGGCGAAGCTCAGGCTGCGGCTCGCCAACGGCATTGAGTTTTCGAGCGTCGCAGGCAATTCGCGCACGGTCAGCAATGGCGAATGCGGTTCGGCTGTGCGCTTGCCCCAGCTGTTTCCGCACCACGGTGCGAGCATCGAGAAGACGAGAAAAAGAGACTTCACCGACGATGTCAAGACGATC
>JANMAW010000408.1:0-15593 GCA_031360005.1 Rhizobacter sp. | reverse complement strand
CCGCCTGAAGATCTGCTGCTGCGCCCCGCATTCATGCAGGCCTGCGCCGAGGCGCTCGACGACTGCGCGCGAGCGCTGTCCGACTTGCCGGGTCTGTTCGTGGTGGTGGGGCATCCGCATCAATTCGGTGATCGCGGTGATGTTAGGTCGAACTCGGTCTCGGTGCCGCAGCGCTACAACGCCGCTTCGGTCATCTCGGAGGGCCGGGTGCTGGCGACCTATTGCAAGCGCGAGTTGCCCAATTACCAGGTGTTCGACGAACGGCGTTACTTCGCTTCCGGGCGCGACGCCGGGTTGCCGGCGCTGGTGATTGAGGTGCAGGGCCTGAAGTTTGGCGTGCTGATCTGCGAAGACGCCTGGTTCGACGAACCGGGTCGCGCCGCCAAGGCCGCCGGCGCGCAGGTGCTGTGCGTGCTGAATGCGTCACCCTTTCACCTCGGCAAGCTGGCCGAGCGCGAAGCGCGCATGGCCGCCACGGCGCGTGACCTCGGGCTGCCGTTGCTGTATGCGCACCTGGCGGGCGGGCAGGACGAGGTTGTGTTCGACGGTGCATCGTTCGCGCTCGACGCCACTGGCATGGTGACTGCGCGGGCGCCGATGTTCGACGTGGCGCTGGCGCGGGTCGCGTTCGCGGGCGCGATACCGCGCGGCGAGGTGGTCGCGGTACCGTCGATCGCGGCCCAGGCCTGGGCCGCGCTGGTGGTCGGCGTGCGCGACTACGTCGGCAAGAACGGCTTCCCCGGCGTGATCATCGGCCTGAGCGGCGGCATCGATTCGGCGCTGGTGCTGGCGATCGCGGTCGATGCGCTCGGCGCCGACCGGGTGCGCACCGTGATGATGCCGTCGCCGTATACCGCCGACATCTCGTGGATCGACGCGCGCGACATGGCACAGCGCCTGGGAGTGCGCTACGACGAGATCTCGATCGTGCCGATGTTCGAGGCGTTCAAACGCAGTTTGGCGGACGAGTTCGCGGGTCTGGCGGAAGACGCGACCGAAGAGAACATCCAGGCGCGCATCCGGGGCACGCTGCTGATGGCCTTGTCGAACAAGTTCGGCGCCATCGTGCTGACCACCGGCAACAAGAGCGAGATGGCGACCGGGTATTGCACGCTGTACGGCGACATGGCGGGTGGCTTCGCGGTCATCAAGGACGTTGCGAAAACCCTGGTGTACCGTCTCGCGGCATGGAAGAACGATCAGGGCTTGGAGGCGATCCCCAAGCGCATCATCACGCGCGCACCCTCCGCCGAGCTTCGCCCCGACCAGAAAGACCAGGACAGCCTGCCCCCCTACGAGGTCCTCGACGGCATCCTGCGACGCTACATGGAACAGGACGAGGGCATCGAGCAAATCGTCGCCGCAGGTTTCGCGCGGGCGGACGTCGAGCGGGTCACGCACCTGATCAAGGTCAACGAATACAAACGCCGTCAGGCACCGGTGGGCATCCGCATTACCCATCGCGCTTTCGGTCGCGATTGGCGCTACCCGATCACTTCGAAGTTCCGCGCTTAAACTACCTGCGTAGAACCCGCCGGAGCCTGTCATGAAGCAAATCACCGCGATCGTCAAACCGTTCAAGCTCGAAGAAGTGCGCGAGGCGCTCGGTCAGGTGGGCGTGACCGGCCTGACCGTGACGGAGGTGAAGGGTTTCGGGCGCCAGAAGGGCCACACCGAGTTGTACCGTGGCGCCGAGTACGTCGTCGACTTTCTCCCGAAGGTGAAACTCGAGGTCGTGGTGAAGGATTCCGACGTCGACCGCTGCATCGAGGCCATCGTGAAGGCCGCGAAGACCGGCAAGATCGGCGACGGCAAGATCTTCGTCACCGCGGTCGAACAGGTGATTCGCATCCGCACCGGCGAAACGAACGACGAAGCCGTCTGACGTGCGCCCGAGCGCGGGTGATCAGATGCGGCGATAGTCGTCGGGCAGCGTTGCCAGCCGTGCCATGTCACCGAGCCGGCGCAGCACGCCGACCGCATCGTTCCCGACCTGCAGCAGTTCGATCTGCGCTGCCGACATGAAGCCTTGAATCTTGGCGTGATCGAGAAAGCCCAGCAACGCATCGTAATAGCCAGCCACATTGAGAAGTCCGAGGGGCTTGTCGTGGTAGCCGAGCTGGCGCCACGACCACACCTCGAACAACTCCTCGAACGTGCCGATGCCACCTGGCAGCGCCAGAAATGCATCGCTACGCTCGGCCATCATCGTCTTGCGCTGGTGCATGTTTTCGACGACGTGCAACTCGGTCAGGCCGCGGTGGCCGAGTTCACGACCCATCAACGATTGCGGGATGACCCCGACGACCGGCGCGCCCCGCTCGAGTGCTGCGTCGGCCACCGCGCCCATCAGCCCGCCGCCGCCGCCGCCGTACACCAACTGCCAGCCGCGGCGACCGATTTCATGCCCGATGGCGCGCGCCGACTCTGCGTACGCCGGCAACTCGCCCGGCCGCGAGCCGCAGTAGACGCAGATGGAAAGCGTACTCATGCTGGCGATGGCCGTCAGATCATGAAGCGCTGCCACAGCGCGGCGAGCCAGACCCCCGCACACAGCAGCAGCGACAGGAAAACCGCAGCGCTTGCCAGATCCTTCGCGCGCTTGGACAGGTCGTGCAATTCGAAGGACACGCGGTCGATCGCTGCCTCGATACCCGAGTTGAGCAGTTCGACGATCAGCACCAGCAACACCGAGCCGACCAGCAACGCAACCTCGACCCAGCTGCGTCCGACCCACGGCGCCAACGGCACCAGGATCATCGCGAGCCAAAATTCCTGCCGGAAGGCGCTTTCGCCTCCGTAGGCGATGCGCAGACCGTCGATCGAATAGCCGGTCGCGTGGATGACGCGGTTGATGCCCGTGCGACCCTTGTGTGGATTTGTCATGGGGGCGAATTGTGCCTGTTGCCCGAGTCGCTTCGGTTCAGAGTGGATGCCGGTTCCGAGGTCACCAATCGGGTACCGCAAAGAGCGTCGTGCCAGAACTGGCGCTGCGGGTGCAGCAGAGCCAGCAGGGCGTAGGCGATCACGCCGATGGCAACCGCCGCCAGGGTCTGCCGCAGTGTCCATCCGTTGAGGCCAGCGAGCACGGCGGCGGGTGCGAACCACGCCCAGCTCGCGACGAACCGCACGAGTGCATGCGCCCGGCTCAACCGCCGGCCCTGCGCGGTGACGACACGGATGTGCCAGGTCTGCATCGGCAGCGTCTGGCCGCGTGCCGACCAGAACCAGGTGAAATAAACCGCGTAGAGGAGAACGGTGATTGCCTGCAATGCGAGGCCGTTCCGCAGCGAGTGCTCGCCGCTGAAGCCGCCGATCAGCGCGCCGATCGCTCCTGGTATCAGCAGGATGCCGAACAGCAGCAGCGCTTCGTAGACGAAACACGCCATGCGGCGTTTGAGGCCCGCGATCATCGACTTTCACCCAGCGCCGGGTACCGGCCGCTCACTGCCGTGGCGAAGGATCGGCGGCGGGCGAAGAGGTCGATCGGGTTGCCGCGGCTTGCGGGCCCCGCTGGGGCAACAAGGTCGCGTTGTTCACGAACCCGGGCGTCGCGGCAATCTTCGGCAACCCGGTCTGCTGATGCGAGGGCGGCAGCGGCCGCTTGGTGATCAGCGTGGTGGTTGCGCCAGGTCGCGCCTGAACGACCGTCGGGGCAATCGCCTTGGGCGGCGACGCGAGAGCGGGGTTCGGCACGATGTTGGACTTGGCCTGAGCTCTTTCACGGCTCGGCTTGTCTGCGCGCAGCGTCGCATCGCCGGACTTGCGGGCGGCATCATCGCTTGCGGCCGGAGCGGCCCGCGCGGCGAGTTGTTGCTTTTGCTCCGGCGAGAGAGTCTGGTAGGCATTCCAACGCTCCTGACGGTCTTGCGCCGGCACCTGCTTGGCCTCCTGAAAATTCAGCCGCGCCTGCCCACGTTCCTGGGGCGTGAGTCTGGCCCACTCGGCCATTCGCTGCTGGACACGCGTCTGCTCGTTCGGCGTCATCTGCGGGAAGCGTGTAGACAACTCCAGCCATTTCTGCTTTTGCGCTGGCGAGACGGCTGCCCATTCCCGCTCGAGCGGCTTCAGTGTGGCCTGCTGCGTGGGCTTCAACTCGTTCCAGCGAACACCTTGTTCCGCCGGCGCGGTCGAGACCCTTTGGCGTGGGGCTTCGGCGGTCTGCGGCGTCCCGGCCAACGGCGCCGCTGCCAATCCAGCCACACCGGCGAGCAGTGCCATACCGACCCCGACGCGGCAGCGCCAGCAGGTGTTCGCGAGGCTCCTGGCTGGCGTCATGGTTGACCGTTCACTCGCTCGGCGTCGGTGTCTTCAGGAACTCGGTGAAACCGGCGTCGCTGTAAGCCCCGGGTGGCAGAGCGTCGGATAGCAGTGCTGCGTCGACTTCGGCGGCCGCGGAGATCTGGACATTGTCCTGCCAGCGCTGAATCAGCACCAAGCCAGCGACCAACACCAATACCGGCGCGATCGAGGCGAATCTGATCCCCCAACCCGCACCCGCCGAACCCAGAAGGGCAGCGCCGCCTCGGGTCGCGCCCACGATCGGAGCGACCTCGGCGGTGCGGGTCGCGCGTGCACGTTCCAGCGCGTTCGCGCGAGCAAAGCGCAGGCGCTCGTTGAGGTCGGCGCCAAGATCCAGTGATCGCTCGGTCAGACCGGCGGCCACGCGCAGGGCGAAGCGCGCCTGAAGGGCGTCGATGGCGGCGTGCGGCAGGACGGCCGGCGTACCGCGCACAGCGGCGGAGTTGTGCAGATTCATAATGAGATTCCCTTGGTCTTCAGAGCCGTCGACAAGGCATGCACCGCGCGCGAGCAATGCGTCTTGACGCTTCCCTGCGAACAGCCCATCGCGGCAGCCGTCTCGGCGACATCGAGTTCCTCCCAGTAACGCAGCAGGAAGGCTTCCCGTTGACGCCCGGGCAGTTCGGCGACGGCGGCCTCGATGACGAGCAGGATCTGCGTTCGCGAGACCACGTCCGCAGCGCTTTCCGAGGCGAGTGAGCCGCCGAGCGACGCGAGCGTTTCGAGAATGTCGAAATCGCCGTCACTGCCGGCCGATTCGAAATCGGAAAAATTCTTGAGGACGGCATTGCGCACCTTCTGGCGGCGAAACCAGTCCATCGTCGCATTCGACAGGATACGTTGGAACAACAGCGGCAACTCGGCCGCCGGGCGGTCAGCGTACTTTTCGGACAGGCGGATCATCGTGTCCTGCACGATGTCGAGCGCGGCATCTTCATCACGGACCGCATAGAGTGCGCGCTTGAAGGCGCGCTTGTCGACGCTCTTCAGGAAATCGGAAAGTTCTTTGTCGGATGCCAAGAGCGTCTGATGCCAGAGAGTCTGTTGCCCGTGCAGTCTTGTGCCAGGAGGATCGCGCCAACGAGAGACGGCGCGTGCGCCGCAAAGACCGGCGCGATTATCTCACTGCGATTGGACCGAAATGTCCGGCTTGCCGCAGTGCAACAAGGCGGTGACATAATCACGGGTTGCACGACAGTACGGGTCGAACGCCGCTTGCCCAACCGGGGCGCCCAGCGGTTCGACCTTCAGGCACCACACCCGTCTCACGAGGACGCGGAGAGGTGCACCGATGGTTTTTCGTCAGAGAAATTCGCAGAGGTTTTTCGATCATGGACATTTCCCCCACCGAACTCAAGCGGGCCGCATCGGCGCACCCGCCCACCCCCCCCGCGGAGCCGAACGGCTCGGAAATCCTCGTCAAGTGCCTGCACGCCGAGGGCGTCAAATTCCTGTGGGGTTACCCGGGCGGCGCGGTTCTCTACATTTACGACGCCCTGTACAAGCAGGATCGCATCGAGCATGTGCTGGTGCGCCATGAACAGGCCGCGGTCCATGCTGCCGACGGCTATGCGCGGGCCACCGGCGAGGTTGGCGTCGCGCTGGTCACGTCGGGACCCGGCGTCACGAATGCCGTGACCGGGATCGCCACCGCGTATATGGATTCGATCCCGATGGTGATCATCACCGGGCAGGTGCCGACACCCGCCATCGGTCTGGATGCTTTCCAGGAGTGCGACACCGTGGGCATCACACGCCCGATCGTCAAGCACAACTTCCTGGTGAAGGACGTGCGCGAGTTGGCGATGACCTTGAAGAAGGCGTTCCACATCGCGCGCACCGGCAGACCCGGACCCGTGGTGGTCGACATCCCGAAGGATGTGTCGATGGCGAAAACGCCGTTCTACTATCCCGAGCGCGTCGAGATGCGCTCGTACAACCCGGTGCGCAAGGGCCACGGCGGGCAGATCCGCAAGGCAGTGCAGTTGCTGCTCGGTGCCAGGCGACCCTACATCTACACCGGCGGCGGGGTGGTGTTGGGCAATGCCTCGTCAGAGTTGCGCGAGTTGGCGAACCTGTTGGGCTACCCGGTCACCAACACGCTGATGGGCTTGGGCGCCATGCCGTCGAGCGACCCGAAATTCCTCGGCATGCTCGGGATGCATGGCACCTATGAAGCCAACATGACGATGCAGAACTGCGATGTTCTGCTCGCCGTCGGTGCGCGCTTCGACGACCGCGTGATCGGCAACCCGAAACACTTTGCATCGGTCGAACGCAAGATCATCCATATCGACATCGACCCGTCGTCGATCTCCAAGCGCGTGCGCGTCGACATTCCGATCGTCGGCGATGTCAGGGACGTGCTGCAGGAACTGATCGCCCAGCTCAAGGACGCGCACGCAAAGCCTGATGGGCCCTCGCTATCGGCATGGTGGAGCCAGATCAACGAATGGCGCAAGCGCGATTGCCTGAGCTTCAAGAACAGCTCGGATGTGATCAAGCCCCAGTTTGTGGTGCAGAAACTCTGGGAGCTGACGAAGCACAGCGACGCGTACATCACCTCCGACGTCGGCCAGCACCAGATGTGGGCCGCGCAGTACTACCGCTTCGAGGAGCCGCGTCGCTGGATCAACTCCGGCGGCCTGGGGACGATGGGCGTGGGCTTGCCGTACGCCATGGGCATCAAGCTCGCGAAACCGGATGCGGACGTGTTCTGCATCACCGGCGAAGGCTCGATCCAGATGTGCATACAGGAACTTTCGACCTGCCTGCAGTACAAGACGCCGGTCAAGATCATCTCGCTGAACAACCGCTACCTCGGCATGGTGCGGCAGTGGCAGCAGATCGACTATGGCGGGCGCTACTCGCACAGCTACATGGACGCGTTGCCCGATTTCGTCAAGCTCGCCGAGGCCTACGGGCACGTCGGGCTGAAGATCGAGAAACCGTCGGAGGTCGAACCGGCGCTCCGCGAAGCCATCCGCCTCAAGGATCGCACGGTGTTCCTCGACGTCCGCACGGACCCGACCGAAAACGTCTGGCCGATGGTGAAAGCGGGCAAGGGCATCTCCGAAATGCTGTTGGGCTCCGAAGACCTGTGACGCGCTGAACGCCGGTGCAGGGGAGGGCGTTACCGCGTCCGCCCGGGCATCCGGCGGGAGGCGCTGCATACCTTCGGCGAATTCAGTCTCCATACACTCGAACAGCGTCGCCAAGGGCCGGGCGGTTACCGCCGCCGGTCTGAAGAGCGGGCTCATACGACACCATGAAACACATCATTGCATTGCTGCTCGAGAACGAGCCCGGCGCGCTGTCGCGCGTCGTCGCGCTCTTTTCTGCGCGCGGCTACAACATCGAAAGCCTGACCGTCGCGCCGACCGAAGACGCATCGCTGTCGCGCATGACGATCGTGACGACCGGCTCCGACGAGGTCATCGAGCAGATCACGAAGCACCTGAACCGGCTGATCGAAGTGGTCAAGGTTGTCGACCTCACCGAGGGCGCTTTCACCGAGCGTGAGCTGATGCTCATCAAGGTTCGGGCGGTCGGCAAGGAGCGCGAAGAGATGAAGCGCATGGCCGATATCTTCCGCGGGCGCATTGTCGACGTGACCGAAAAGAGCTACACGATCGAACTCACCGGCGACACCGTCAAGCTCGATGCCTTTCTCGAGGCGATCGACCGCGCCGTCATTCTCGAAACCGTGCGCACCGGCACCAGCGGGATCGGTCGCGGCGAGCGCATTCTGCGCGTCTGAATTCTTTCAGGCGATCCACCACCCGCGTTGATTCCAAGGAGATGAACATGAAGGTCTATTACGACAAGGACGCCGATCTGAGCCTGGTGAAGGGCAAGAGCGTCACGATCATCGGTTATGGCTCGCAAGGCCACGCCCACGCGCAGAACCTGAACGACAGCGGCGTCAAGGTCACGGTCGGCGTGCGCAAGGGCGGACCGTCGTGGGCCAAGGCCGAGAAGGCCGGCCTGAAGGTCGCCGAGGTCGCCGATGCCGTGAAGCAGGCCGATGTCGTGATGATGTTGCTGCCCGACGAGCAGATCGCCGCCGTCTACAAGAACGACGTCGAGCCCCACATCAAGCAGGGCGCGTCGCTCGCGTTCGCGCACGGTTTCAACGTGCACTACGGCCAGGTCGTGCCGCGCGCCGATCTCGACGTGTGGATGGTGGCACCGAAAGCCCCTGGCCATACCGTGCGCTCGACCTACACACAAGGTGGTGGCGTTCCGCACCTGATCGCGGTGCATGCCGACAAGACCGGCAAGGCGCGCGACCTGGCGCTGAGCTACGCGGCGGCCAACGGCGGCGGCAAGGCCGGCGTGATCGAGACCAACTTCCGCGAAGAGACCGAGACCGACCTGTTCGGCGAGCAGGCCGTGCTCTGTGGTGGTGCCGTCGAACTGATCAAGGCCGGCTTCGAGACGCTGACCGAGGCGGGCTACGCGCCCGAGATGGCGTACTTCGAGTGCCTGCACGAGCTCAAGCTGATCGTCGACCTGATTTATGAAGGCGGCATCGCCAACATGAACTACTCGATCTCGAACAACGCCGAGTACGGCGAGTACGTGACCGGGCCGAAGATCGTCACTGAAGAGACGAAAGCCGCGATGCGGAAATGCCTGAAGGACATCCAGACCGGCGAGTACGCGAAGAGCTTCATTGTCGAGAATCGCGCCGGCGCGCCGACCCTGTTGTCGCGCCGCCGCCTGACGGCCGAGCACCCGATCGAGGTCGTCGGCGAGCAGTTGCGCGCGATGATGCCGTGGATCAAGAAAAATCGGCTGGTCGATCAGTCAAAAAACTGATCGGTTTGTCGAGACGACGCAGCGAAATCCGCGGGTTGCAACCCGCGGATTTCGGCGCTTTATCCAAGGTATCCTTTCGGCCATGAACAATCCGCACGACGACGAAGACGACATTGCAGAGGGCCCGCCGCGTCCGCGCCGCAAGGGCATCTACATCCTGCCGAACCTGTTCACGCTGGCCGGCCTGTTCGGCGGCTTCTACGCGGTCGTGATGGCGATGAACGGCCGGTTCGAACAGGCGGCCTACGGCGTCTTCTGCGCGATGGTGCTGGACTCGCTCGATGGGCGCGTGGCACGCATGACGAACACGCAAAGCACGTTCGGCGAGCAGATGGACAGCCTGTCCGACATGGTCTCGTTCGGCGCGGCGCCCGCGCTGATCGCCTACGAATGGGCGCTCAAGGGCCTGGGCAAGGCGGGCTGGATCGCGGCATTCGTCTACTGCGCGTGTGCGGCGCTGCGGCTGGCGCGGTTCAACACCAACCTGGCGGTGGTCGACAAGCGTTTCTTCCAGGGCCTGCCGAGCCCAGCGGCCGCAGCACTGGTGATGGGTTTCATCTGGTTGATGGACAACCAGGGCTTCAAAGGCGGCGGCGATGGCCAGTGGCTGATGTGGACGACCTTCGGCGTGACGCTGTATTCGGGCCTGACGATGGTGACCAACGTGCCGTTCTACAGCTTCAAGGACGTCAGCTTTAAGAAATCGGTCCCGTTCATCGTGATCGTTGCGATCGCGCTGGGTATCGCCGTGATCAACATCCATTTGCCGGGTGCGCTGTTCGGGCTGTTCATGTTCTATGGATTGTCGGGCTACGGCGTGTATGTGTGGAAGCGCATGAAAGGCAAGCCGGTGAGCGTGATCGCCACATCGATTTACGAGCCGGACGAACAAGGCCTGCATTGACGAGTCGCCGCAGCGCCGCGACTGTGCATTGCGCAGCGGGACCGGCGCATTTTCAGGCCTTCACGGCACAGATTCGCAGTGGCTTCGTTGCGATGCGCGGCCTCATGATACATTCGCTGTCGTGAGCTTCTTGACGGCGCTTCTGCTACTCCGAGGGGAACCGCGGGTTCGCTAGTCAAGCACGTCCAGACGTTTTGATTTCAACGGCCCGCCTGCAACCAGCAGCGGGCCGTTTGTCTTTTCGTGCTGCTGGTTGCGAAAACTCATTGGAAATTGCCATGTTGAAGCAATCGCAGCCGAACTACCGCGCTTTCGCACCGATCTCCCTTCCCGACCGCACCGGGCCCGACGCCGTGCTAACGCCGGCACCGATCTGGCTGTGCGGCGACCGGCTCGGTGGCAACCAGATGCTGATCGAGCCAATGGATCTGCACCGCAAACCAAGGATGTTCGAGATGCTGGTGGAGATCGGCTTCGGCCTCGCTGAAGGCCATCGTGTCGGGCCTGAGCTGCCGCAGCCAAGCATTGGTGCAACTGCGCGGCGCGGGCGACTCGGATTCGCGCTTTCCCTGCATGGTTTCATAGCTACCTCGGTTCGCCGCGAGCCGCTGGCGCGGCTTCGCCATCACGGACGGTGCGCAGACCGCGCCTACGATTCATTTCGTTCATCAGGAGCAAGAGCATGGCCGACAAGCTGATCATTTTTGACACCACCCTGCGCGACGGCGAGCAGTCGCCCGGCGCTTCTATGACGAAGGACGAAAAGCTGCGCATCGCGCGCCAGCTCGAGCGCCTGAAAGTCGACGTGATCGAAGCCGGCTTCGCGGCCTCGTCAAACGGCGATTTCGAAGCCGTGCGGGCGATCGCGCACGCCATCAAGGGCAGCACCATCTGCTCGCTGGCGCGCGCCAACGACCGGGACATTTCGCGCGCCGCCGAAGCGCTTCAGGGTGGCGCTGCAACGCGCATCCACCTGTTCCTGGCCACCAGCGCGCTGCACATGGAAAAGAAGCTGCGCATGACGCCCGATCAGGTGTTCGAGCAGGCGAAGCTCGCGACGCGGTTTGCGCGCAACCTGTCGGGCGACGTCGAGTTCTCGCCCGAAGACGGCTACCGGTCCGATCCCGACTTCCTGTGCCGGGTGCTGGAAGCGGTGATCGAGGAGGGCGCGACCACCATCAACGTACCCGACACCGTTGGCTATGCGATCCCCGAGCTGTATGGCAACTTCATCCGCGACCTGCGCCGGCGCATCCCGAATTCGGACAAGGCCATCTGGTCGGTGCACTGCCACAACGATCTCGGCATGGCCGTGGCCAACTCGTTGGCGGGCGTGATGATCGGCGGTGCGCGCCAGGTCGAGTGCACGATCAACGGCCTGGGCGAGCGCGCCGGCAACTGCTCGCTGGAAGAAGTGGTGATGGCGGTGAAGACGCGGCGCGACTATTTCGATCTGGAACTGGGGGTCGATGCGTCGCAGATCGTGCCGGCCTCGCGCCTGGTCGCCCAGACCACCGGTTTTGTCGTGCAACCGAACAAGGCGGTCGTGGGTGCCAATGCCTTCGCCCATGCCTCCGGCATCCATCAAGATGGCGTGCTCAAGGCCCGTGACACCTACGAGATCATGCGTGCCGAAGACGTCGGTTGGGCCACGAACAAGATCGTGCTTGGCAAGCTCTCGGGCCGCAATGCCTTCAAGCAACGACTGAAGGATCTTGGAATCGAGATGGAATCGGAGGCCGATGTGAATGCCGCCTTCGTCAAGTTCAAGGAACTGGCGGATCGCAAAAGCGACATCTTCGATGAAGACATTCTTGCGCTGGTGATGGACGAGGCGGTGACGGCCGAGCACGAGCACTACCGGCTGCTTTCGCTGTCGCAGCACTCCGGGACCGGCGAGCGCCCGCATGCCAGCGTTGCGTTTGCGGCCGGCGAGGTCGAGCACCATTCCGAGAGCGATGGCAACGGCCCGGTCGACGCGAGCCTGAAGGCGATCGAATCGAAGGTCCAAAGTGGTGCCGAACTGATGCTCTTTTCGGTCAATGCCATTACCTCGGGCAGCACAGAATCGCAAGGCGAAGTGACGGTTCGGCTGCAACACGGGGGACGGGTCGTCAACGGCGTGGGGTCGGATCCCGACATCGTCGTGGCGTCGGCCAAGGCCTACCTGGCGGCGTTGAACAAGTTACACAGCAAGATCGAGCGCGTGGCAGCCCAGGGGTGAGACTTTTTTCACGGTCTGACCAGATCAAGTACTGACTTGAGGAAAAGCGCGTAAGGTTTTGATCTTGCGCGCTTTTTTTCTTTCACCTACACTCGTGAAATCGGTCGACAAAGGGCTTGCAGTGACATTCATCGACAAATTTGTGGCGTCCGGCCTGATGGCACTGGCGGCAGCGGTTGCGTTGGCTTGGCCGACGGCCGCAGTCGCGGTGGCGAAAAAGAAGCCGCATGCCGCTGCGCAGCCGGCACCCGCATCCAAGGCGGTGCGGCATGTCGCACCGCGAACCCGCAACCGGGTTGGCGTCAGGCGAGTGTCTTCGGTGGTTCACTACGAGCCCGCCCGGCCGTCATTCGGCCAACTCTACGGCTTGCACAACACGGCCGATTCGCTCGATCTCAAATCCAGTGTTGCCCTCGTGCTCGACTCCGACACCAACGAAGTGCTTTTCAGCAAAAACTCGCAGGCCGTGTTGCCGATCGCATCTCTGACCAAACTGATGACCGCAGTCGTCGTCACCGAGGCGAATCTGCCGCTGGATGAGATGCTCACCGTCACCGCGGAAGATGTCGACACCGAAAAGGCCAGCCGCTCGCGCCTGAGGGTGGGGACCAAGCTGAGCCGAGAGGAGATGCTGCACCTGGCGTTGATGGCATCCGAGAATCGCGCTGCGCATGCGCTTGGGCGCGCCTACCCCGGCGGTCTGGATGCGTTCGTCGCGGCGATGAACCGCAAGGCGCTTGACCTCGGCATGACCGACACCCACTACGTCGAGCCGACCGGCCTGTCCAGTCGCAATCAGTCCAGCGCGCGCGACCTTGCGACTCTGGTGAAGGCGGCCGAGGAACACCAGATGATTCGCGAGTTCTCGACCTCGTCGGAGTATGAAGTCGAGCTGGGTCGCCGCCCGGCGCAGTTCCGCACCACGAATTCGCTGGTGCGCAGCCCCAGCTGGGACATCGCGCTGCAGAAGACCGGCTACATCACCGAAGCCGGGCGATGCCTCGTGATGCAGGCCCGGATGGCGGGCCGCAAGCTGATCATGGTGTTCCTGGATTCGAACGGAAAACAGTCGCGCCTCGGCGACGCGGAGCGTGTGCGCCGATGGGTCAGCGAACTGCCAGTGCATGCACCGGCAGTGGCCGCCGGGCTCAAGGCGACTTCTTGAATCGCCGTTCGAGCGAAGGCGTGGAGCGATACGGTCAGGCGCGATACCCCAGCGACGTCGAGATTCTTGCTGCCGTTTCCTTGAGCCGTTCGAGCCAGCTTTCTTCCAGCCGATCGGCCGGTGCCGAGATCGACAGCCCGGCCACCAGCTTTCCTTGATCGTCGAGGATGCTGGCAGCCATGCAGCGCACGCCGAGTTCCAGCTCTTCGTCGTCGCGTGCGGTGCCATATTGGGTCACCCGCGCCAACTCGCGCTCCAGCTGCGCCAGCTCGGTGATGCTGTTGCGCGTGTGCCCGGCCAGGCCTGTGCGGCTGGCGTAGGCACGCACGCGCGTCGAGTCGTCCCGGGCAAGAAACAGCTTGCCGACCGATGTGAGGTGCAGCGGCGCCCGACCACCGATTGCCCGCACCACCTGCATGCCGGAGCGCTCGCTGTAGGTGCGCTCGATGTAGACGATCTCGTCGCCCTGGCGCATCGACAGGTTGACGGGCTGATGGGTGAGCTTGTGCAGCTCACGCATCGGGCCGAGTGCGGCGTCGCGCACATCCAGGCGTGCCTTGACCAGGTTGCCGAGTTCGAGCAGGTGCATTCCGAGCCGATAACTGCCAGCCTCCGGGCGGTCGACAAAACGACCGATCGTCAGGTCGTTCAGGATGCGGTGAGCGGTGGACGGGTGCAGACCGGTCTGCGTGCTGATCTGCTTCAGCGAGACCGGATCCGGGTGGGTGGCCAGCACGTCGAGCAGCGCAAAGGCACGCGCCATCACCTGTATCGTCGGGGCCTTGTTCTCGCTTTTTCCCATGAATCCGATTGTCGCTCACATCCTGCGGGTTTTGCATGGCGAAAAGGTGGACTGCGATCCGGTAGCAAACCAAGTGATGTCGGTTGATCGCTGGCTGCATTGCTCACGCGCGTTAATAGCCCACGGGTCGCGCTGGGTTCGCGCCATGTCGGTCGGGTTTCTGGGGTCAATGATTTGCCCGCCGGCGTGGCCGCTGGCCGGCGCCGCGATCACCTCGTCCGACCCCGCCGCGTTCCCGTACCGAACGTATGACTTCAGCGCGCCGGCCGTCCCCGTCGCACGCTGGATCCAGATCCCGCGCGTGAGTGGCCGCATCACAAGCAAGGATCTCGGCTTGGTGATCAACACGGCCGACGCGTACTCGGTCGAGGTCGGCGAGTTCTACATCAAGGCTCGAAAGCTCCTGCCGGCACAGGTGTTGCGGGTCGAACTGCCGGTGAAGGCGACGCTTGCGCCCGGGGAATTCAAGGCTTTCGCCGCGGCCGTTGAAGCGCGCTTCGGCGCGCCGATCCAGGCCCTGGCGCTGGCGTGGACTCTGCCGTACGCGGTCAACTGCAACTCGATCACAGGTGCGCTCGCGCTCGGTTACGACGCTGCGTTGTGCGAGCACACCTGCGCGCCTTCGCGGCGTTCACCGTACTTCAATGCGGCCACGGTACGCCCGCACGCCGATCTGAAAATGCGGCCGTCGATGCTGCTCGCGGCACGCGATGTCGCGATGGCCAAGGCGATGATCCGACGCGGCGTCGATGCCGACCGCAGCCTCGGGATGGGCGGTGGCCTGCCGGCGCACGCCTATTTTTTGACGACGAACGATACCGCGCGCAGCGCGCGGTCACCGTTGTTCCCGCCTCCCGGCCTGCTGCGCCGGTTCGGCGTTGAGGTGCATGTCGAAACCGCACAAGCGGTCGAGAACGCGCGGCGCGTGATGCTGTACCAGACCGGTCTGGTGCGGGTCGACAAGCTTGACACGCTGAAGTGGGTGCCAGGCGCGCTCGCCGATCATCTGACATCGTTCGGCGGTCAACTCAGCGGCGGCAGCGACCAGATGTCGATCCTCGACTGGATCGCGTCGGGCGCGACGGCGAGTTACGGCTCCGTCTCGGAGCCGTGCGCGCACCCGCAGAAGTTCGCGCATCCGCAGGTGCTGCTGCTCAACTACCTGCAAGGCGCCAGCGCGATCGAGGCCTACTGGAAAAGCGTGGCCTGGCCGCAGCAGGGCGTGTTCATCGGCGAGCCGCTGGCCGCGCCGTTTGCGCGCCGCTGATTTCGCTCATCGGAAACTCTCGGCGGCCCGAAGTCCGCTGCGCACCGCACCTTCCAGCGTGGCCGGGTAGGGGCCGGCAATGTAGTCGCCTGCGGCGTGCAAGCC